>CAZJWW010000024.1:0-26990 GCA_964549895.1 uncultured Gammaproteobacteria bacterium | reverse complement strand
TGTAAAAATAGCTCACAGATTAGTTGTAGATAAAGGTAAATATAATGAACACATCAGACTTATTTTCACTGGCCGGCAAGGTGGCCTTGGTCACAGGCGGGTCGCGCGGCATCGGTAAAATGATTGCCGAAGGTTTTTTGGCGCAGGGGGCGACTGTTTACATATCGTCGCGCAAGGCTGATGTGTGTGATGCGGTAGTCGATGAACTGGGTTCGAACTGTCATTCTTTGCCACAAGACGTTAGCAATGTAGAAGGCTGTCGCACGCTCGCGGCTAGATTCTCTCAGGCAGAACCCAAGCTAGATATTTTGGTAAACAACGCGGGCGCGGCTTGGGGTATGCCGTTTGAAGACTTCACTGAAGCAGGCTGGGATAAAGTGATGGATTTGAATCTTAAATCTCCCTTCTTTTTAGTACAGGCTATGCATAACTCATTGAAGGCCGGCGCCAGTGCGAACCAACCCGCAAAGGTTATCAATATAACCTCGATAGATGGAATGCGCTTAAATCCGTGGGAGACTTATAGTTATCATGCGTCTAAGTCGGGGCTTATTTATTTGACTAAACGCATGGCCGCGCGTTTGGTCAGTGATCACATTAACGTAACATCTATTGCTCCCGGTGCCTTTGCATCTGAGATGAACCGCGCTGCTCGGGATAAAGGCGATGATGTGGCCAAAAGCATACCGTCGCGCCGCATTGGTACTTCAGAAGATATGGCAGGTGCGGCAATCTATTTAGCCAGCAGAGCGGGCGATTATGTAGTGGGCGACACAATTACCGTTGATGGCGGTATTGCCCACGCCGCACTGGACAGCAGTATCGACGCATAAGATTTTGTTTTGATAAAATCAGAGGCTCTTTAAGAACTAAGCAATTTAAGACTTGGGCTATCTAGGATTTAACCAACACATTGTCTGGGTCATACAAACATTCTTCACACACTTCGGCTGGGTATTGCTCGCCAAGAATTTTCACCTCCAGCGACGTGCCTATTTCGCTGCATTCGGGATCAACAAAAGCGTAGGCAATATTCTTTTTCACACGATGCCCATAACCACCTGAGGTAATGGTGCCAACTTGTTTATTATCAAAAAATACGCCGTCGCCACTATGTGCTGGGGCTATTTCGCAACCTACCGTCATGGTGACAAAAACCTGGCGTGGGCCTTGCTCAAGTTGTTTTTGTAAGGCTTCTTTACCAATAAATTCTTTTTTGTCTAAATCAACAAAGCGCTCGAGCCCAGATTCGATAGGATTGTATTCGTAGATAAGATCGGCTTTCCAATGACGATAGCCTTTTTCAAGGCGCATGGATTCCGTTGCGTACAAACCGAATGAAGTTAAATTGAAATCGACGCCTGCTTCGGTCAGTATTTTCCAAGTCAAATACAATTGTTCATTGGGTACATGCAATTCAAATGCCTGTTCACCGGAAAAACTCACACTCATCGCGATTACTTCAGCATGACCAATAAACATCGGTTTAACCCACAGCCACCCAAATGCTTGCGCCGACCAATCGCCACGCGGGGAAACCGATTGCAATAACTCGCGAGACTTTGGCCCGGCAACCACCAAAATAGTGTGGGTCGCGGCCATTTCTTTTAAAGAAACCGTGTCTGGCATATGCCGCTGTAACCAGTCGCGGTCGTGCCATTCCGATGCTGCGGCAGAGCCATACCAATAGTGATCTTCACCCAGTTTGGCGATGGTTGCTTCGCACAAAACGTTACCCTTTTCAGACAGGAGATAACATAAACTAACTTTGCCAATTTTCTTAGGGATGCGCCCGCAGGTCATCTTGTCGAGGAACTCCCCAGCTCCTTTTCCGGAAATTTCAAATCGGTTAAAGCCCGAGACTTCCATAAGGCCAACATTCTTGGTGATGCTTGCTACTTCTTGCGCAATGACATCTTCGGTTTCCGTAAAGCGAAAACTCGATGTATCGACGAAGTCGGGGCTAGGCTTAAAAAATAGCGCTCGTTCCCAGCCCGCTACGGTGCCCCATTCGACATTTTGCTGATCGAGCGCCGCATACAACGGCGTCGTTCGAGCCAACCGCGCTGCGGGGCGATGTTCGTGGGGCAGGTGGTAATGAAATTCGTTTTGATAATCTTCAATCGCCTTCAAACAGGTATGCTCAGTGTTGGCGTATTGAGTAAAGCGTCGCGGATCAATATACCAAGCATCCCATTCGCATTCGCCATGCACCATGATTTCCGCCAATATTTTTCCGTGTCCACCGCCTTCGCCAATTCCTGCTCTTAATCCTAAACAGGCATAAGCGTTCGGTACACCTGGAATAGGGCCAACCAATGGCGCGCCATCAATAGTGTAAGTAATCGGACCATTAACAACAGTATGAATGCCAGTGGTTGTTAAACAGGGTAATCGTTCAAAGATACGTTCCATGTTATCCAAGCAGCGATCTAAATCAGAAGGGCAGAGCGCGCTGGTAAAATGTGGGTCGATGCCATCCATGCCAAACGTTTTGCATTGCTGTTCATATACCCCTACTAGCAATCCCATTTTTTCTTGGCGGCTATAAAAATCATCCCCGGGGTCACGAATGATAGGTACGCGTTGATCAAGTTGCTCAATGGCTTCGATCGGCTCGGTGAGAAAATACATGTGCTCCATAGACGTGACGGGGTGAGTAACGCCCAGCATCTGACCTACCTCGTTAACGCGATAACCACCGGCATTGACCACCTTCTCACAGGTGATGTCCCCTTTTTTAGTGTGCACAATAAACTCGCCATTGGTTTTACGGGTAATATTTTCAACTGGATTAAATCGCGAAACTTGTGCACCTGCGTGCCTTGCTTTGCGAGCCAAGGCGAATACTAATTGGGCAGGGTCTATATCGCCATCCAGAGGGTCCCACCACGCTCCAACGATGTTTTCCGTATTGATAAGTGGGTGGCGTACGCCTACTTCCTTACCATCAATGTATTCCATCTCGACGCCCATGCCCGCTGCCATGCCGATAAAATGTTTGTACAGATCGACTTGGTCTTGGTTATAGGCCAAGCGCATACCGCCAGTAATGTGATAGTTAATCGGAAACTCGGTATCGGCCGCCAGTTCTCTGTATAAATCAATGCTGTGGCGTTTTAAGCCGATCGCCGTTTGATTGGCCCCAAATTGTGTAACTTGAGCCGCCGCATGCCAGGTCGAACCCGAGGTTAATTCGTCTCGTTCAACCAAAATCACATCTGACCAACCGAGTTGCGTTAGATGATAAAGAGTCGATGTACCGGCGATACCGCCTCCGATAACAACGGCGCGCGCCTGCGATTTTACTGAAGAGTCATTCATACTTTAGGGTGCTCGTTCTGGAAATTAGGTGTTGGATAAACTTAGCTGACGCAATTGTCGACCACGTCGACAATGATTTCTCCAATGAGTTGGCAATCGTCGCGATCGAAGGTCAGCGGAATTCGCATATCCATTAAGGTGTTCAATATTTTCTCGGTTTTACTTAAGTGTGGCATGTCATCAATGTATTGCCAGCTGTCATAGCGACTGGTATAGCCTTTGGGTTGTGGGTCGCCAAACCATTTTAAAGTTACGCCCCGTTGTTCGCATTGTTGAACAACGAGCATGATTTGCGCCGCTGAGTAATTGTTCAATGAAAATTGAATAGAGCTTCCAACAAAGTACTCATGTTCGCTTCGGTTTGGTACAGTTATCATAGAGCTGGTATTGAGCACCTTTTCCACAGCCTCGTAGCGGCTGTTCCAACGTTCGCATTGTTGGTCCAGATCTTGTAATTGCGGTCGTAAAATAGCCGCACGCAGATTATCCATTCGGCCACTGTAATTTGGAGTTTCTAAACGTATGCGCTCAAACACTTCTGGTTCGGGTGCGGCCTGATGTTGACTAAACAGCATATAGGAGCCTGAATACATAATGGCTTTGGCCATCAGCTCTGCGTCCTCGCTTATAAGTAAACCGCCTTCTCCAGAATTAATATGTTTGTAGGTTTGCGTGCTAAAGCAAGCCACGTGCCCAAAGCTGCCACTCCTGGTACCGCGCCAATTTGCGCCCATGGTGTGGGCGCAGTCTTCGATAAGAACCAATGAGTAGCGTTCACAAATTCGCATGATTTCATCCATATCGGCAATATGGCCGCGCATGTGCGAAAGCATGAAATACTTGGCACCGCTGCTTTGTGTTTTTAACTCCAAATCCGCTAAGTCTATGCAATAGCTCTCGTCCATCTCTACCAACACAGGCTCAGCGCCACTATTGTGAATAGCACCAGGCACGGGAGCCAGAGTGAAGGCATTGCTTAAAACCTTATCACCTGGTTTTACGCCTGCAGCACGCATTGCAATATGCAAGGCATAACCACCTGACGAACACGCTAAACAGTAGGGTGAAGCCATGTATCGTGCAAACTCCATCTCTAGGTGATCCACTTCGCAAAATTCACCCGGCACCACGTTGTAGCGATGAATTCGTCCAGATTCCAACACTTTATTAGCCGCTGTCACCGCAAGTGGAGAAATGCTTTCCTGTTGGGTAAAAGGTTTATTAAATTTTTTCATTCTCGATTTAAGCGTCGGCTTGCCGGGTTTCGATTTGCTAGGTATCAGCTTGATAGTCAGCTTGCTTATAAACCTCGAAATCCCATTCTTGATCGGGGAAATATTTTCGTAGGCGCCAGTCGCAAGCGCGCGCATGGCCCTCCATGCCTTCCAATCGAGAGATTCGAGAACCGACCGAACTGATAGCCATGTTGGCTTTTTCGTCAATCTCTTGATACGTCAAAATTTTAAGAAATTTTTGTACATTCAATCCGCTGCTATAACGCGCCACTTTATTGGTTGGTAGAATATGGTTGGTGCCTGAACATTTGTCACCGTGAGTCACGGTGCTGCCTTCACCTAGAAATAGCGAACCGTAATTGGTTAACCGCGCAGTCCACCAATGTGGGTCTTGGGTCATTACTTGCAAATGCTCGGCGGCGTATTGGTCACTGATTTGTATGCATTCTTCGTCGCTCTCACAGAAGATGATCTCTCCGTGGTTCTCCCATGCTTGATCGACAATATCTCGATTCGGCATATCAGCGGCGACTAATGGAAACAAGCGCTTAACTTTTTCGCCTACCTCCTTGTCGGTAGTGAATAACCATACCGGCGAATCCACGCCGTGCTCGGCTTGAGAGACTAAATCAACCGCAATCGTCATCGGGTCAGCAGTATTATCAGCAATTATGGCTGATTCGGTAGGCCCGGCAATTACATCAATGCCGACTTCTCCAAACAATAATTTCTTAGCTTCAGCCACATAAGAGTTACCAGGCCCAACCAAAATATCAGCGGGCGCGCCACTAAAATGACCTTTTGCTAAACTGGCGACTGCATGGACACCGCCCATTTCAAGAATGACGTCGGCGCCGGCAAGATCCATGGCATAGACAATTGCGGGGTGAATTTGACCGTCTTTGGGTGGTGAACAAGCCACGATGGTTTTCACGCCAGCGACTTTTGCCGTGGTGATGCTCATTAGTGCCGAGGCGGCATGCGCATATCGCCCTCCAGGCACATAACATCCAGCACAGTTAATTGGCACAATTTTTTGTCCCAACTTAACACCTGGGCTACTCTCAATTTCGAATTCTTGAATACTCTCTAATTGCTTTTGCGCAAAGGTTTTTATTTGCCTATGTGCAAATTCAATATCGGTTTTATCTCGCTCAGAAACCTGTTCAATCAACGTCGCTCGCTTGGTGTCATTAAGGACAAAGTCGCCTTCCCAATTATCAAATTTTTTAGCGTAGGCTTTTATCGCCTCTTCCCCTCGTTGCTCTATATCGAGTAGGATTTTTTTAACGCTCGCTGCAATATTCTCAGCAGATTGTTGCCGTGGTGCGGAGGCGGCTTTCAAAGTTAACATAGGCGATACACTTGATTTAGATAGACGGACGGTAAAGATTAAAGCCCCCACTGGGGAGCTAGCAAGCTATTTCAATTTATCTTGTTGAAATAGTGATTGCTACCAAGACTTAAAGCGGAGTTTCAAGCTACACTGACACTTGTTCTTAGTCAAAATTAGATTCGTTAATATGCAAGATCACGTTGATATACTGCGGCGAGCCATCTCGTTAGCCCAAGATCAATCCAAGCCGGCCAATAACGTATTGCCAGCGGCGGAGCTAAGTAAAAACTTAGATGTATCTTTGTCCGATAACGGCGCTAGTTTGCAACAGCTAGAGCAAGCGGTAATGGACTACCTTAACTACAGCCCAAATAGCGCACATCCTGAGTATTTTAAATTACTTTACTCTGGGCAAAATAAAGATGCACTGCTGGGTGATTGGGTAGCGAGTCTTAGCAATGCCACTATGCATACTTACCAAGTGGGGCCAGTGGCCACTCTAATGGAATTGGAGTTAATTAAACAGTGGAACAAATTAGTCGGCTTTGACAATGGCGAAGGGGTCATGGTCTCTGGAGGCACCCAAGCCAATATTGTCGGAATGATGCTGGCTCGACACCAAGCTTGCACCGATTTTCAAACAAAAGGCTACGATGCGATTAAAGATAAAAAGTTGATTGCCTATGTTTCTGATCAATCACATTACTCAAACTTGCGCGCGGCCAATACACTGGGTATCGGTACTGATAACCTACGCAGCATTAAATCTGATGAGAATGGTTGTCTTATTCCAAGTGCTTTGGAGCAGGCGATTACAGAAGACATCCAAAACGGACATCAACCGTTTTATATTGGCTTAACTGCGGGCACAACAGTAGTTGGTGCATTTGATCCAGTAAAGCCTTGCCATGAAATAGCCCAAGCGAATAATGTTTGGTTGCATATAGATGGTGCGTGGGGTGCGCCGGTGTTATTTTCTGAGCAACACAAGCACTTGCTTGCTGATTGCCAACTCGCCGACTCTTTTGCTTGGGATGCGCACAAGCTCATGAATGTGCCGATCACGGCAGCGGTAATTTTGGTAAAGCAGAAAGGCGCATTAAAAAATTGCACAGCGGGCGGTGGCGGCGATTATTTATTCCACAAGGATATCAACGCCGATTTTAATTTAGGCGAACGCTCCCTGCAATGCGGTCGCAGGGCAGACTCTCTTAAAGTATGGTTAAGTTGGAAAGCCATGGGCAACAAAGGGTTTGCCACTAAAGTCGACTACCTACAAGATCTTAAAACACAGGCTATTAAGATGATCGAGTCTTCACCGTCATTAGAAATGTTGGCTCAGGCTGATTATTTGAATGTGCTATTTAGATATCGAGGCGTCGTATCAAACGGACAAAACTTGAGTGAATCAGAATTAGCGACACTCAACTCCAATATATGCAAGCGTATGCACGAAAGCGGCAGAGCTTATGTTGATTATGCAAAATACAAAGGAAGGACTGGCGTTCGTCTTATTTTTGCCAACCAAGACGCGCAATTAAGTCATATAGAAAATTTACTGCGTAACGTTACCGAGATTGGCACAGAACTCATGGACTCATAGTGGAGTCATATCAATTGATATTTTGGATTCAACATACGGTGTTGGCTTTAGTCGGCCGCGTAAAAACGAGTGGTCAAGATTAAATCAAAAAATTGCAGAGAATTCGCGAGGACTGTCTGAGGCCAAATGCCGATTTATTCGCACCATCCATGATGCTCACCCTGCGTGCAAGCCTGCGGCTTGTTCAAAACAGCTCCAGGCGGTTTTGTCCGCAACGCGGTTATTTATTTGTTTAATCTTGAGGACCTGAAGGGCCACCATTTGCGGCATGTTTCTTTACTTCCGTTTCTATGCGCCCAAGAAATGAAGGCCCGCCCCGGCGATCGTTGCATGGATGCAACTTATTAGAGCAGTGCAGGAGCAACTGCCGAGGGGCGATCTCTTTAAAAATTGAAAAGGTTAAGTTTGTGAAGGATTAGCTTTGTGACGCATAAACTATCCTAGCTTTTTTTTCACCGCGCTCTACGCGATTTGCTGCTGTTTCTTTGCGACAAGGGGTGATTTAGTAGTTAAGCGTTATCATTGATATTCGCTAATCACCTTACGTACTGACGTTTCAAAAATATCCACCACCTTATCCACCTCTTCTTTGTTCATCACCAGCGGCGGCGAGAACGCGACTGAATCAATGGATGGCAATGGTCTTGCGATTAAACCGTTTAGGTAACATTCAGCGGTGATTTTTGAGGCAATCTTGATCGTCGAATCAAAAAATGTCTTACTGTCTGTATCTTGCATTATTTGTACTGCAGCCAACATACCTTTGCCGCGCACTTGTGCCACAAAACTATCATTGGCAAACCGTTCCTTAAGTTGCTGGTGTAAATAGGCACCTACGTCAGCCGCTTTAGCAACCAGTTGATCGTTTTCAATAATATCCAAATTAGCCATGGCAACCGCGGCACCAATGGGGTGGCCGGCATAAGTATAGCCGTGTGCGAAGCTGCCATATTTAGCGGAACCTTGCTTAATAACTTCCCAAATTTTTTCGGTAATAAAAGACGCTGAGAACGGAAAGTAACCACTGGTGAGTGCTTTGGCGGTGGTTATCATATCCGGCTCAATGCCGTAGATTTCACTGCCCCACCAAGTACCAAGTCGGCCATAACCACAAACCACTTCATCGGCAATAAATAGAATATCGTACTTTTTAGTGATTTTTTGTATTTCAGCAAAGTAACCTTCAGGCGGCGTGAGAACTCCGCCCGCGCCCATAATAGGTTCTGCAATAAAAGCGCCAACCGAGTCTGGGCCATGTTGCAGAATCAGCTCTTCCAACTGCTGCGCGCGACGCTTAGAAAATTCCAATTCACTTTCACCCTCTAGAGCGTGACGAAAATAGTCAGGCGATTCGGTATGGATCACATCCTGAATGGGTAAATTAAAATCTTTATGAAACGACGGCAGCCCTGTTAAGCTAGCAGTAGCAATGGAAGTGCCGTGATACGCCTGCCAACGAGAAATAATTTTGCGCTTTTGTGGTTTGCCAATTAGATTGTGGTAGTACCAAACAATTTTCATCAGACTGTCGTTACCGTCGGAACCACCGCTGGCGAAAAAGACCTTTGACATATTGTTCGGTGCAATATTGAGCAAGCGCTCCGCTAATTCAATTTGCGGCACGTTCGACATGCCTGTAAACGTATGATAGTAACTTAGGTTTAGTGCGGCATCGCGCATTGCTTCGGCAATTTCTTGACGACCATAGCCAATGTTAACGCACCATAAGCCAGCCACCGCGTCTATCAAAGTGTGGCCGTCGGTATCCTGCAAATAAATACCCTCACCAGATTGAATAATCCGTGAGCCAGTTTGGGCAAATTCATGCGCGTTAGTAGACGGATGCAAAATGGAGTTTGCATCACTGTGCTTTAAGTTACTACTATACTGAGAGGACATAGCTGGTTATTACCTTAATAATTTATGAAAGCCGAAAGACTAAATTAACATAAGATATTTTTTTGTCAGGGATATAAATACAATTCAACATATGATTTTAGAATCCAATCCTTATACAATTGATTTTGCGGTGCAGCCGATGGTTTACCGTGATTAATTTCGATCTTGTAAATGCAATAATACAATTTGTTTATATTCAAGAGCACTTGTTTGAGGATTTGTGATGACTGACGCAATCAAAATAAATAAAACAGATCTAAAAATTCTCAATGTGTTGCAAACTAATGCGCGTATAACCAATCAACAATTAGCTGAAGAAGTACATCTATCAGCCAGTGCTTGCCTAAGTCGAGTCAAGCGCTTGGAGGCCGAGGGCATGTTAAAGCGCTATATTGCTGAAATTGATTTAGAGAAATTGGCTTCTCATATCGAAGCTTTTGCTGAAGTCACTTTAGAAAGCCACTTTCCTCAAGATTTTAATCGTTTTGATAGTGAAATAGCCAGCGTCACAGAAATAACGGATAGTTATAAAATTAGTGGGGCCTATGATTACTTGTTGAAGTTCGTATGCGCGGATGTAAAAGCCTATAACCGCGTCAGTGATTCCTTAATTGAACGAGACATTGGTATAGGTAAAATCAATACCATAATTATCTTAGAGAGAACCAAAGAGTTTTCGGGCTACCCGCTTAGCAATTTGATCGATCTATAGCAGACTTCTAATCGAAATCAAGTATGGGCTAAATCAAAATAATGCTCGCCAATTTTAAGGTCTTTTTCTTATGCTTCTGCATTATGTTCTGAAAAGATGATTTACTCCCGCAGATTATCGAATTCAGCGACACTCCTTTAATATCTAATTCGGCCTTGAACATGCAAGAATACTGACATTGAGTAACGAGGTTGAGTTTATGATTATTGTTAGAACAGTTAGACACTCTGACATAGATGGTGTGCTAGAGCTTGCGAAGCAAGCTTTTCCAGGGATGACGACATTGCCGCCGGATGCCGATGTGTTGCGGGAAAAAATAAATGTTTCCGTCAATAGTATTGCTAAGACAATTACCACGCCGGCGGAGGAAACCTATTTCTTTGTTATGGAAGACACCGCAAGTAGCAAGATTATCGGCACTGCAGCGATTATTGCTTGTTTGGGCAATATGGATGAGTTCTATTCTTATAAGCTCAATAAAGTCACTTACTCCAGTCGTGATCTAGATAAAAAAGTGACCTTTGAAATGCTGCATCTTTCTAATCATTTTGAAGGCTATGCGGAGGTAGCAACGCTGTATTTGGATAAGGACTATCGGCAAGATGGTAATGGTAAATTACTGGCACGCAGCCGCTATTTGTTTATGGCGCAATTTAGAGACCGTTTTCCTGATGCAGTAATGGCCGACCTGCGTGGTTATTTTGACGAGAATGGGCGTTCACCATTTTGGGATGCCGTTGGTCAGCACTTCTTTGACATGGATTTCGCCGAAGGAGATTTACACGGTGCTATTCATGGCAATCAATTTATTGCTGACTTAATGCCTAAGCAACCAATTTATGTGAACTTGCTGCCAGAAGCCGCACAAAAGGTCATTGGCCAAGCAAATGTAAAAGGTCAGTCGGCTTTGGCAATGTTAAAAAAAGAAGGATTTCGTTGGAACGGGCACGTGGATATTTTTGATGCTGCGCCGAGTGTAGATACTAAAATAGAAGATATTGATTCTGTTAAAAACAGTGTTCTCGCCAACATAGCTGGTGTGTGTGATGATGATGTTGAACAAATAGCCATGATATCAAGCGGAGATGTTAATAAGTTTGCGGTTTGTAACTCCAGTATTGTGGTAGAACAAGATGGCATAAAACTACCATCAAAAGTAATAAAGCAGCTTAACTTATCTGTTGGTGATTCAGTGCGCTATTTGCTAGCTTGAGTGTCGTGTTTAATTTCCTAAATCAAATGACAAGAACGCACGGCCAATTATGAACCCAAAAAATAACACTTCGAATACACGCGATGCGGTGGAAGTAAATTTTGATGGCTTAATCGGTTCAACCCATAACTATGGCGGTTTATCGCGTGGCAATATTGCGTCAGCAAATAATGCCTTGCAGGTATCTATGCCCAAACAAGCGGCATTGCAAGGTTTGAAGAAAATGCGCTACCTGCAAAGTTTAGGATTGTCGCAAGGAATTTTGTTGCCACAGCAGCGCCCTCATTTACCTACTCTACATGCACTGGGCCTGCGCGGTAGTGACGAGCAGATTATCGCTAAGGCGGTGAAACTAGGTCCTGAATTTTTAGCTAATTGTTATTCTGCGTCGTCCATGTGGGCCGCTAATGCTTGCACGGTATCTCCCAGTGCAGACTCGGTTGATGGCAAAGTGCATTTTACCGCAGCAAACTTAAATAGCATGTTTCACCGCTCAATTGAACACAATACAACGAGCCAGTTGCTTAAAATTATTTTCCCCGACGCAAACTACTTTCAACATCATTCTGCCTTGCCTGCTGGGCTTCAGTTTGGCGACGAAGGTGCCGCTAACCACAATCGTTTTGCCCCTACTTACGGCGACGCGGGAGTACAATTATTTGTCTTTGGGCGTTATGCGTTTAAAAGTAATTCTGCTGTTACCAGAAAATTTCCGAGTCGCCAGACTTATGAAGCATCAAAGGCCATTAGTCGTTTGCATCGCTTAAGTTCTGAAAAGGTGGTGTTCGCACAGCAAAATCCGAATATCATTGACGCAGGTGCTTTTCATAACGATGTGGTGAGCGTGTCCAACTTGAATACCTTTTTCATGCATGAAGAAGCATTTTTAGACAAAGAAGCATTGCAACTTGAGCTTCAATCTAAGTGTGATCATGAATTACATTTCATTGAAGTTCCAACGGCGCAAGTACCGCTAAAAGCAGCGGTCAAATCTTATCTGTTTAATTCACAGCTGGTGCAAACTAGTAAGGGAATGACCTTAATATTGCCTGAAGAGTCACGTGAGGACAAAGCGGTATACGCCTACCTTCAATCACTACAAACTCAAGACACGACAATTTCAGATGTGCAATTTGTTGATGTTAGGCAAAGTATGCGAAACGGGGGTGGGCCAGCCTGTTTACGCCTAAGGGTGGTACTCAATCAAACCGAACTTCAAGCGGTTAATTCGCGTTTTTTGATGACCGAAGCTTTGTTTCAACGTTTATCGGACTGGGTCAATACACATTATCGTGACGAGATAGCACCGGCGGACTTAGCCGATCCTGCCTTAGCACGAGAAAGCTTTGCGGCACTCGATGAACTGACACAGATTTTTGAATTGGGGGCGTTTTATGAATTTCAACATTAATTTCAACACCAGTTTCCAATATTAGCGATTAAAAACTCTGAGACATGTCTTCCTTGCCACACTTTATTGAACAGGGCTTTTTAGCACATACGTTAGCTAACCCTTTGCAATGTGATGCTGAGAAAATTCGTTTGGACAACGGCGTCACTCTGTCATTGTGGGCAACCGGCGTATTGCGTATTAGCCCCGCGCAAACAGGAACTAAACGTGTACTAATATCTTGTGGTATTCATGGGAATGAAACTGCGCCAATGGAAATTGTTGAACAATTATTTCAAGAGATTGTGTCGACAAATCTGGCGGTTAACAATGA
This sequence comes from uncultured Gammaproteobacteria bacterium, assembly GCA_964549895.1. Taxonomy (GTDB): domain Bacteria; phylum Pseudomonadota; class Gammaproteobacteria; order Arenicellales; family Arenicellaceae; genus Arenicella. The sequence continues at coordinate 13,944 of CAZJWW010000024.1, read as the reverse complement.
GCTGTTATTGTTGATTGGCAATCCACCCTCGGCGATTAAGGCACAGCGGTTTGTCGATGAAAATTTGAACCGCCTATTTTCTGGTGCCTACAAACGGTCCCAGAACGATTCCAATGAGACTCCTAATTATGAATGTCAGAGAGCAGAATTAATTGAAGAAAGCACACAACGCTTTTTTAATGAAGGTGATCAGCATCGTTTTCATTATGATCTGCATACGGCAATTCGTGGTTCGTATTTTCAAAAATTTGCCGTGTGTCCGTTTTTGCACGAACGCAGTTACTCAAAAACACAATTGGGTTTTTTAGAACGTTGCGGCTTAGCAGCAACCCTATTGTCTAATGAGCCCAGCGGCACATATTCGTATTACACCAGTGCCAGTTTTGAGACGAATAGCTTTACCGTTGAGCTTGGTTCGGTACAATCGTTTGGTGAAAATGATATGAGTCAATTTCAGAATACAGTTGCTGGTTTACGTGGCTTGATCAATGGTGAAGAGACCTTTGCACTTGAAGCAAAAGATATGCAAGTCTTTAGCGTAGTAGAAGAGGTTATAAAACGTAGCGATGCATTTAGACTTCATTTTCCTGACGACGCTAAGAATTTCACTAAGTTTCCCAAAGGCACATTGCTTGCTAGCGACGTTGGTTACGAATACCGAACGAAACAAGAAGGTGAGCGGTTTGTTTTTCCGATCATCAACGTGCCACTAGGACAACGTGCGATGCTGGTCGTTGCACCCGTTAAATCCTAAGCCTTTAAATAGATAAGCTGATAAAAGGAATACGCATGAAAACAAAAGTATCGATCATTGGTGGTTCAGGGTTTTTATCCGCAGAATTATTGCGTAACTTATTGGTGCGTGACGATGTAGAAATTCTACGTGTTTCCAGTAAAGATCATATTGGTCAAAATATCGGTCATGTGCATCGTAGTTTTTACGGCATGAGTGATTTGGTGCTAGAAGACATTGCGCCGAGTGAATGTGTAGAGGGAGCCGATATAGTTTTTCTTGCGATGCCGCATATTATCACTGCCAAGGTCGCAATGACTTTATTTGATACCGAGGTTAGAATTATTGACTTGTCTGGGGATTTTCGATTAACCAACATCGAAGATTACAAGCGTGTTTATGCGCCTGATCATCCTTGCCCAGAGCGCTTGGGAACCTTTGTATATGGTATGCCAGAGCTGAATGCTGACGCTATCACAAACGCACAATACGTCGCTAACCCGGGATGTTTTGCAACCTGTATTGCGGCTTCATTATTGCCCTTGGCGAAGCTCGGTCACCTGCAGGCAAAAACCATACGCTTGGTCGCGCTGACGGGTTCCAGCGGCTCAGGTGTGCATCCACAGGCAGGCAATCATCACACGGTGCGTACTAATAATATAAAAGCGTACAAAGTATTCAATCACCAGCATACCCCAGAAATTTTACAAACCTTGAATGCAGCTGGTGCAGAAAAAGTATCCTTAGACTTTGTGCCAGTTTCTGCGCCCTTAAGTCGCGGCATGATGTCAATCGCGCAAATAGATGCCCCTGAGGATCTTGATGAAGAAGAAATACGACAACGATACGTTGAGTATTTTGCTGATTTTCCACTGATCTCTATCTTGCCAAAAGGCATGACACCGGAAGTCGTCGCCGTTAAAAACACCTTACGCATAGAAATCGGTTTGGATCTTAAAACAGACGAAGTATCTGGCAAACGAACCTTATGCGCCATTGCTGCTCTGGACAATTTAATTAAAGGGGGCGCAGGTCAAGCAATGCAAAACTTTAATTTGATGACTGGCCACGACAATGCCTATCAATTGCAGAAACCGGGCATGTGGCCATAGGCGGACACAAGGTTCATAGATCGAGTGAAAACAAATAATAAAAATACGCGTCTCGCCGTTATTAAGATAGGTGGAGATATGTTGCTTGATGCAAGTGATCAACAAGGGCTGGGCATCAATGTAAAGGCTCTCCATGATGACGGTTGGCAATGTGTTATTGTGCACGGTGGCGGGCCGCAATTAACTGCCTTACAAACCTTGCATGGCTTGACCGCGAATAAAGTAGCAGGGCGGCGGATTACTGGCCCCGATGATTTGCGCGTGGTGAAACAAGCTTTATGCGGCGAAGTGAATGTTGATTTAGTCTCTTGTCTAATTGCCCAAGGCCTGCCAGCTTTGGGAGTGCACGGCGCGTCGGGTAAATTGATACAGGCGCATAAACGACCCCCCGTTCGAGTTTCGGAAGAAGACGAACGCTTGATTGATTTCGGTGAGGTGGGAGACATTGATGAGATCAATACAACACTATTGCACCAATTGTTGGGTGCTCAACAAATACCGGTGATTGCATCCTTAGGTGTGAATCGAAAAGGGCGGGTGTTTAATATTAACGCAGACACTTCTGCAGTAGCCGTTGCTAGCGCGATGCACGCTGAGATATTGATTTTATCGACTAAGGTAGGAGCAATTTTTAGAGACATTAATGATCTCAGTAGCCGCATAGCTAAAATCACTCCCGAGTCTGCAAAGCAATTAATCGCCGATGGCACGATTAGCGATGGCATGATTCCCAAAGTAGAAGAAGCTCTTAAGCTGCTAGATCAAGGTGTAGAGAGTATCGTCATTAGTAACGCCAGCCAGACGAATGGCTTTTTGAGTATGGCGAACAGCGCACATCAAAATATGTTGGGAACTCGCATCGTCAGGGATTAAATGTGTGATTTTAATGTCGCGTTAGCGACATATACCGACGATTATTATCAAACATAAATAGGGAGTTGCGATATGCTAATGTGTATCACGACAATCATCGCGAGATCCTAGTTTTGCCATCACCGAATATCGTTTTAATTATGGCGGACCAATTAGCTCCGCACTTTACAGGGACCTATGGGCACCCCATTGTGAAAACGCCCAATTTGGATAAATTAGCCGCGCGCGGTACTCGATTCGATGCGGCGTATTGCAATTCTCCGCTTTGTGCACCTTCGCGATTTAGTATGATGTCAGGTCAGTTGATATCGCGCATAGCGGCCTATGACAATGCCAGCGAATTTTCAGCCACCGTTCCCACCTTTGCACACTATTTGCAGACTATGGGTTATCAAACCTGTTTGTCTGGAAAAATGCATTTTGTTGGACCAGATCAATTGCACGGTTTTAAGGATCGTGTAACGACTGATGTTTATCCATCAGATTATGCTTGGACGCCTGATTGGGAACAGCCCGATGAACGTATTGATAAGTGGTATCACAATATGGATTCGGTGCGCCAAGCTGGAGTAGCCGCGAATACCTTTCAGATTGATTATGATGATGAAGTGGCATTTTTCGCTAAGCGCAAAATTTTTGATTACGCTAAACAAAAAAGTGCACCGTTTTGTTTAGTGGCTAGCTTTATTCATCCGCATGATCCATACGTGGCCCGACAAGAGTGGTGGGATCTTTACCAAGACGCGGATATTGATCTACCCCAACATAGCTTCGAGCCCGACCAGCAAGACCCGTTTTCTAGACGTCTAATGGATGGTATTGAAGCAAGCACAATTAGTGTTAGCGAGGAACAGATCCGTACTGCTCGCAAAGCTTATTACGCTAACACCACGTATTTCGATAGCAAGATAGGTGAGATTGTTCAAACCCTCGACGAGGCTGGATTTTTAGACAACACCATCATTTTGGTTACCGCCGATCATGGTGATATGTTGGGTGAACGTGGGCTCTGGTACAAGATGAATTTTTTTGAGCCTTCAGCCCGTGTGCCATTAGTGGTTGCAGGCCCAGGAATCAGCAACGGTGTGGTTAACAATGCTTGCTCCTTAGTTGATCTATTGCCTACATTTTTAGATATCGCAGAACAGACTGGCACACCTCGACCGGAAATTACCAGCGTCTTAGACGGACGTTCGTTAATGCCATTATTAAAAGGTGAATCGGATAGAAGCGAAGCGATTGGCGAATACTGCGCCGAAATGACTGGCCACCCCGTGTTTATGATTCGCCGAGATAATTTCAAATACGTCTTTTGCGAATCCGATCCGCCGCAGCTTTATGATATTGATGCGGATCCTGCCGAATTAAATAATCAGGTGGATCAAGAGGGCTATACTGATATTGCCGATGAATTCGCTAAGGAAGTCGCGGGGCGTTGGAATAGCGAAGCGATGCGCGAAACAATCATTGCCACGCAAAAACAGCGTCGTGCAGTTTACAACGCCATGGTTGCTGATGGCGGTGTGCATTGGGACTATAATCCGCCGCGAGACGCGTCACAGGAATACGTGCGCAATCATGTGGACTGGACGGTAGCGGCTGAAACTTCGCGTTTTCCACCGTTACCTCGTAAACGGAGTTGATATGTTGGTCTCTGTTGAGGATATAAACAATATAAGTCGCGGCTACTGCGCTAATTCTAGCCGTACGTTTTCGCTTAGAGCTCAAGCCTATACCGAGCCGACTTGGTATCAATACGAACAAACCACCATCTTTGCCAATAGTTGGATGTGGGTTTGCCATGTTGAAAAGCTGCGTGAGGCTGGCTCATACACGACCTTTGAAGTGGCGGGGCGGCCCATCGCCGCTGCGCGGGGCAGTGATGGTGTCTTGCGCGCGTTTTATAATGTCTGCAAACACCGCGCACATCAATTGCTGAGTGGTGATGGTAAAAAGTCGCGCATGACTTGCCCTTATCATGCTTGGACCTATGACATGACTGGCCAACTTATTCGCGCGCCTAAGACTGAGCATTTGATTGATTTCGATACCAGTGAAATCTGTCTAGACGAAGTTCAAATTGAAGAATTTTGCGGTTTTGTTTTCGTGAACCTTAATCCCAAAGCGGAATCATTAGCCTCACTTTCGGGTGAGCTTTGCAAAGAGGTTATGCACTGGGCACCCGATGTTGGTGATTTAACGTTCGCGCATCGCCTTTCTTATGACATTAAATCAAACTGGAAAAACGTGGTTGATAATTTCTTGGAGTGTTATCACTGCGGTGTTGCACACAAAGATTTTGTTTCGCTGGTGGATATGGATACCTATAAGGTAACGACTCACGGTATCTACTCAAGCCATATGGCTGACGCAGGCACGTCAGAAAACTCGGCCTATTCAGTGGAAAATGCCACGGTTCGCACGCACGCTGTTTGGTGGTTATGGCCTACCACTTGTATTATGCGCTACCCAGGGCGCAGCTCTTTGATCGTATTAAATATTATTCCTGTGGGCCCAGACCGAACCTTGGAAACCTATGATTTTTATCTTGAAACCACCGAACCAAATCAGGATGAAGTAGAAACTATTCGCTACCTCGATGAGGTTTTGCAGGTGGAAGATATAGCCTTGGTTGAGAGTGTGCAAAAGGGTATGAATACCCCGGCGTTTAACCAGGGTCGCATTGTTAATGACCCAGCCGGCTCTGGTCTCTCGGAACATGCATTGCATCACTTTCATGGGCTGGTGTTGGATGCCTACAAAACTGGAGTAGCGGATTTATGAAAATGCTGGAAGGAAAAACGGCTTTTGTTACTGGCGGTCAAGGCGGCATTGGCTCGGCTATTTGTGCTCGCTTTGAAAAAGAAGGGGCCACGGTTATTTCTGCCGATTTGCAAGACCGCGACGGCGCTGGTCAATTTCGTCGTTTCGATGTTGCCGATGAGAATACCGTTAAAAAAACCTTTACAGAATTGGAGTCGCAATTTGAGAAGTTGGATATTCTGGTAAACGCGGCGGGCATTGAAATCGAGAAAACGATTGAGGAAACCAGTTTAGAAGAGTGGAACAAAACCTTTGCGGTGAACGTGACAAGCATGTTTTTAACCAGCAAATACGCGCTACCATTATTGCGCAGCGCTGCTAAAGCCAATGTTGCTGGTGCCAGCGTAATAAATTTTGGTTCTTACGATGGTTACATTGCTGACCCTGGGTTAGCGGCTTATTGCGCTTCCAAAGGTGCGGTTCACGCGCTCACTAAAGCGATGGCTTGTGATCATGGACCAGAGGGTATACGCGTGAATGCAATATGCCCAGGGTATGTCGACACGCCAATGTTACAAAGTTTCTTCGAAGGCGAAGGTTCAGGCGGCGATGGTGGCACAATAGACAGCTTGCAACAAGCCGTTAAGGATATTCACCCCATGCGAACCTACGGTCAACCAGAAGATATTGCTAATCTGGTAAATTGGCTTGCGTCTGATGAAGCCCGTTACGCGGCAGGCCAGCTTTGGGTTATCGATGGTGGTTTGTCTGCGCAAGTTCAGCAAATGAAATTATAGGAATCAGCATGTCATACCCAAAAAAACAATTGATTGGTGGCGAACTTGTAGCAGGTGATGGCGAAGCGCTGACCATTATTAATCCGGCTAACGGCGAATCTATAACTAACATTGCAGAGGCTAGCGACGAACAAGTGGATGCCGCCATGGAGTTCGCCGCCGAAGCCTTCAATACTTACGGCCTAACAACGCCAGCCGACCGCGCAGCGCTACTGTCTGAAATGGCCAGCGTTATTGATACTAATTCACAAGAACTGGCAAAGCTAGAAAGTCTAAATTGTGGTAAGCCGTGGCCTTCGGCCCACGACGATGAGTTGCCGCTAATTATCGACACGGTTCGATTTTTTGCGGGTGCAGCCCGAACTCTATCAGGTTCAGCCGCAGGCGAATATGTGGCAGGTCATACCTCAATGATACGCAGAGACCCAGTGGGGCCGGTCGCTGCAATAGCGCCGTGGAACTACCCACTGATGATGGCGGCATGGAAATTGGCGGCGCCACTTGCTGCGGGTTGCCCTGTGGTTCTCAAGCCGTCGGAGCTAACACCATTATCTACCTTGCGACTGGCAGAACTCGTCGCTGAGGTTTTACCCAAGGGCGTGCTCAATATTGTGCATGGTCGCGGCGCCGATTCTGTTGGTGAGCGGCTTATTAACGCACCACAAGCCGAGGCAGTTTCGATTACTGGTTCACCGGCTACTGGCAAAGCTGCAATGCGAGCGGCATCAGAACAAATTCGTCATGTGCACCTTGAGCTCGGCGGTAAGGCACCAGTGATTATCTTTGCCGACGCCGATCTTGACGCGGTGGCAGAAACGATACGCTATGGCGCTTACTTTAATGCAGGGCAAGATTGCGCACAGCCGTGTCGAATAATGGTCGAAGACAGCGTGTATGATCAACTTGTTGCTATGGTGGTCGAGCAAGTGGGGCAAATTAAGGTGGGAGATCCACAAGCCAAGGATACCGAAATGGGCCCTTTGATTTCAGCAGACCAGCGGCAACGAGTCGCTGCCTTTGTTGATAGCGCTAGCGAAGCCAGTGAAATAGTATTGGGTGGCAAGGCGCAAGAGGGCGCTGGGTTTTTCTATCAACCCACGGTGATTGCCAACGTCGATAACGACCATGCTCTTTCATGCAATGAAATATTTGGGCCGGTGGTCACCATCTCGCGATTTAGGGATGCTGATGAAGCTTTGAAATGGGCTAATAGTACACGCTACGGTCTGGCGTCTTCTGTATGGACAACAGATGTTGGCCGTGCCATGAATATGACTGCACGCTTGCGGTACGGGTTCACTTGGGTGAATACCCATGGCGTTGCCACTCCCGAAATGCCATGGGCGGCCATGAAGGGCTCAGGCACTGGTTGCGATATGTCGGTGTATGCCTTGGACGCGTATTTATCGATTCGCCATGTGATGATTGCGCACTAATGGGCAGTTTAGCAGGCAAACGTATTTTGGTTACGGGTGGGGGGCGCGGAATTGGTCGTGCCATTGTCAGCCTGTATCATAAAGAAGGCGCCGAGATCATCACCTGCGGTAGAAGCGAACGACCTGATGATTTACCGGGCGACATTGATTGGCAGCAAATGGACGTCTCTCGTCGCCAAGATGTCGATGATCTATACCAAGAAATCCTGAGCAGTTGGGGTGCGCTTGATGTGCTGGTTAACAATGCCGGTGTACAGCTTGAGAAAACCGTTTTAGATACTAGCGATGATGACTGGGATCAAGTAATGGGCGTTAATGCCAAAGGCGTATTTATGATGTGCAGAGCTTTTATTGCACAGATTACTCAATCGGAGTCCGGCACTGGTTCCATTATTAATATTGGTTCTATTTCAGGAAAAGTAGCAGACCCTTCGCTGGCGCTCTACAACGCATCAAAAGCGTTTGTGCATGGATTAACCCGTTCAATTGCCGTCGATCATGGCCCCGATGTTCGCTGCAATGCAATATGCCCAGGTTGGATTATGACGGAGATGGCAGAAGCCGCCTTCGAACTTTGCGATGACCCAAAAGCGGCACAAACAGACGCGCTAAAAAGACACGCAGCAGGTCGATTCGGTAAACCTGAAGACATAGCCGCATTGGCGCTGTGGTTGGCATCGGATCAATCTAGTTTTGCCACCGGTCAGTGCTATACGCTGGATGGAGGATTAACAGCAGCTTCGCCTCTAAATACTGGGCTGTTCTAAAACAATTCTAATGACCAAACTATCTTCAACGGCGGTGATAGGTGCTGGGCTAATCGGCGCAAGTTGGACGGCTCTATTTGCTGCAGCAGGTAAAAATGTTCGAGTTTATGATGTTGCGCCAGATACCGAACTCACAGTCACGGCATATATCGAAAGCGTCAAGCCAGCACTGAAAGAGTTGGGATTATTGCAAGAAAAAATGGGTGCCATTAGCTTTCACGACTCCGTTAAGGACGCTGTGCAAGGCGTCGGTTTTGTGCAAGAGAACGTACCCGAACGTTTGCCAATAAAACACGCAACTTATAGAGCCATGGAGGCGCACTTAAGCCCCGATTGTATTGTTGCCAGTTCGGCGTCAGGTTTGGAGGTCAACGACATGCAAAAAGGGTGGAAAGATCCCTCGCGCTTTATTTTGGGTCACCCCTTTAATCCTCCACATATTATTCCGTTGGTAGAATTACTGGCTAACGAAAAAACCGCAGCGGGCGTACTGGAGATTGCCGAAAGCTTTTATCAAGAAATTGGTAAAGTCACCATTCGAGTGAATAGGGAAGTTCCTGCTCACGTAGGCAATCGCTTGCAAGCCGCTGTTTGGCGCGAAGCTATTTATTTGGTTGAGAGTGGCGTTGCCAGTGTTGAAGACGTGGATAAAGCAATGTGGGCTGGTCCTGGTCTTAGATGGGCGGCCATGGGGCCTCATATGCTTTTCAATCTGGGCGCCGGTGCAGGTGGTATGGAAGAATTTTGTAATCGCTACGCCGACAGTTTTCACACCTGGTGGGACAGTCTTGGCGATGCCAAACTCACGCCTGAAGTTTCCAAAGTTCTTTCCGAGGGTTTAGCAAAAGAGGCAGGTGAAAAGACTCTGGAAGAACTCGCAGCTGACCGCAATAAAATGCTAACAGCAATGATCAAGGCGACGCAGAAATACCGTTAATTCTAAGTTTTATGATTCGGCTATTTCTTAAAATAAATTTTAAGAGGCTCATTGCCATAATCACTTTTCTCTTTAACGCCATGTATTTGACCAACCATTGCCGAATAGGCGGGGGGTTGTCAGAGTTCTCTGCGTTTAGCGAAACATGATTGACTCTCAATGTTGTCTCTAGCCTGCCGACCACCGCGGCGAACTGACTGGCTTTTTAATGTACGGCCAAACCGAAATTATTAGCATAATCCTTTGATCCGATACTCTTGTCGGATCCAGCGTTCAGCTGCCGTAACTCACTGCGAGTATTGGGCGAGTTAGGGGCCGTGATCGCTTTGTTGGGTGATGTGAAAACCACTTCTCGGTTTTCATTCACATAGAAAAAATTAGCAGGTGAGTAATTAAGGATCTCAGGGTTTTGAATCGTATCCGCTTTGGAATTGCCATCCAAGTCTAGCGGAATGGTGATATTCCAATACCTCAAATCAAACACGTGGGAAGGAAATAATGCTTCGGTGCTCACTTGTGAATTAACTTTTAAATTTGCATCGGCACTGACTTTGGTGCTGGTCTCAGAGCCTGATTTTGTTTCGGATGGGCTCGGTGCGCAAGCACTTAACGTAAGTGCTAATAGCGCGAAAGTAATGAGCCAATTTATCGTAAATGATATCGTTAAGTTAGTTATCTAATTAGTGACTGTTAAGTCGTTGCGATTGCTGGGTAGAGAAAACAGCATCAAAAGAATTTAGCTTCCAGTAATATTGCTGGAAGCAACGATCTCCTTATAGACCTTGTTCAATTTTTGGAATTTTTCTAATGCGCTGATATTCAGATCATTGATCGCGGGTATGTCTGGCTGAAAGTGTTTATAAATATCTTCGCCACGCACTAGAACGGCAGAGTCATTGTCGTGCTTTAGTTGCTTCATCGACGGCGTGATGTACTGCACGTTGAGTCCTATCCGTCGGTCATTACTTTGATTTGGTAATTAAGAATGTAATGTCCAGCCATGGTGAAAGCTCGCCTCACCCGGCTCGAGTGGGTAAACCACAGCGGCCGATTCATCTACCCCATGTACGGTCTGGCCTTGGTATAAAACATTGTTTTCATCTTCTGTTAACTGATGCTCCATCATACCTTTTACATGGCTGCCTGGAACCATGCGCATGCAACCACTTTCTAGTGATGCCGGCGATAAAGCCAGCCACATAGATACTTGCTCATCGCTACAAAAACCCCAATAGGTCAAACCTTGGTGCCAACTTACATGTGAAGGCGAGTGAGGTTCCTTAATAATATATTCAACGTTGTAAATGAGTATGTCTGGGCCGATAAGACTTTCAACAAAGTCTAGGACACGAGTATCACTAGCTAAGGTATATGGCGATTTGAGAATGGTGTGAACCTTGGCTTGGTAGTGCAAGTTGCCAATTTTTTTCTCGGTCATTTCTAGGGTTCGACGATGATCAGCGGCTTGATCTACGATTAGAAAGCGTATTGGAGAAATAAATCCGTCTCGATTAAAAGTAGCGGTACTGTCGGCGAAGTCAGAAGTCAGAAGTCAGAAGTCAGAAGTCAGAAGTCAGAAGTTATAATGGTTAGAAAGACGGTTGTGTTGATAAGACCAAAGATAGTGACTATAGGCATTCATGAATTAACACGCTAGATAGTTTTTGCTTTACTCGATTTTTTACCGAAATCAAAAACTTATAAAATTTATCTTAATTAAAAATAAATAGTTGTCATAACTCATTGAATAAAATAAAATTGAACGCAAGGGAATAACGTGTGGGTTACGTGCCTGTATTTAAGGCAATAATGTTAGTCTAGTATTAATATTAGTCTAGACGTAAGGGTAGTAGTAAAGCAGTAACGTCAATCTAGAATAAGAAGACCAATAACATCTAGGACGGTTGGGATCACTAAATATTGATGGTTGTTATGTATGGTTGTGAATACCGGTATACAGTCCTCGTTTAACATACATTTGTAAAATAAAAACACCTATTTTTGTATGAATTTTGGTTTAATAGGTTGTTTTCTAGAGCAAACTTAATAACTATACGAACGTTAAGAACTGTGAATAGTGCGCTGAGTTTATAGCTTCGCATGCGCAGCTCGTATACGGTAACAAGTGCTAAAAACTCATATGCGGTTCAAACAAGAATAATTGAGTTTATAGTTCGGTCAATAAGTTCGGTCAATATTTGCTGAAAAATCTAATTCGCATCACAACAGTATCGAAAGATACTTTCGCGGTGTCTGATTACGTCTTTTTGGTTGGGTTGGTAATCATAATAATAAAGTCGGCGACCGTTGAAGTGTGGACGGTCTGTTAAATTTATAATATTGGTGAGGAGTACAAAGTGGGAATTTTCCTTAAGAAAGAATGGTGCAGGTCAAGGATGAATATACAAAATAATATAATACGTAAACTGCGTGCCAGTATAAGTTCGTTGTTTGTTGGCCCTTCGGTTAGTTTAGGGCGCTCAGTTTACAATATTCATAATCGGGTTGAGCAACAACAAGTTGAACATCAGGCTGAACTTATATCAGAAACAAGGGCGCAATATAAAAGCGTTTCGCCAATCAGGCGATACGCGCTGATGGTGGTTCTCGGGGTTGTGTGTTTATGGCAAACACCACTCGCGCACGCTCAAGGGTCATTTCTTGTCACCTTTGACGAATACCCTCTTGCTGATGCCACCAATACTACGGTAATCGATTCTGAATATCAGACGGGTGGTGCCGATAATACGTCTAGCCCATTGCCAGTTGGTGGTGGTTTTTCTTTGACAATTACGGGCGGTGGCAATGTTACTGGCGACGCGACAGTCTATAATTCAAATACGGGAACAAACGGTAATGACCCAGATTTAGAATTCTCGAATACCGGCAATGTTTTGATATCCCAGGAAACTGGGAATACAAACCCAGATGGTTCGTTCATACCAGATGATGCGTCTAATTCTGACATCGAAATCCTGTTTGAAAGCCCCTTGAGCGGTTTTGGTTTTAGTTTAATCGATTTTGAACCCGGTACAGACATAATATTCACTGATTCAAACGGTAATACCGCTGTGGTCAATGCCGCTGAAGTCATAGATCCTACTTCGCCATTTTTCCAAGGGCCCGCTTGCGAACTTGGTGACAACAATTTTTGCATTGGGACCAGCCCCTACCTGCCCAGTGATCTTGGTATCATCGACATTCTGCAAGTAGAAATAGATTTTCAGTTAAGCGGCGGTATCGATCTATTCGTTATTGAATATGAAACTGGTGCTTGGAGCGGCAATGTATCTGAGGATATTGATAATAATGGAACTGGCGATGTTCCCATTCCCAATGTAGAAATTACTCTATTTAGAGATATAGACGGGGATGGAATAATTTCTCCTGATGAAATTGCCTTACAACCCGACGCACCAACAACGTTGACGGACGTTAATGGCGATTACGAGTTTACGGATGTGATTGTTGGTGATTATGTCGCGGTTCAGACGCAGCCTAGTGGTTTTGATGATGTTTCTGAGGATGAAGGCGGCGCCGACAATGATGACTCGAATAATCCCGCCGATAACAATCAAATCGCCGGTACTGTTTCCAGCGGTGAAACTGATATTTCCAACGACTTTGTTGAGGAACTAATCCCCGGTAATATTAGCGGTAATGTAAGTGAAGATACAACTGGAGACGGTAGCGGAGATACGCCTATTGAAGGCGTAGTTTTAACTTTGTTCACCGACCCGAATGGCGATGGTGACCCTTCAGACGGGGTAGCCATAGGCACTGCAACTACGGATTCCAGCGGAGACTATGTATTCACCGATGTACCACAAGGAGATTTTGTGGTTTTTGAAAAGCAACCTGCAGGGCTAGGCAGTGTTAGCGAAGTGGAAGGCGGAGCTGATGGTGATCAGCCAGATAATGCACTATTAAATTTTATCGCTGTAACTGTTGATGCTAGTGACCCGGACGCGGTATTAACTAACGAAGATGTAGGTAATAATTTTGTTGAATCGAATGATTTTGGCATTTGTTTTGGTACTACTGAAAGCGATCAAGATCTGTTGTTAATTAACAACGAAACGGGTGAAACAGAAATTGTTGGTCCTACTGGCGTTCCAAATATTGAAGCTATCGCTTTTGCTCCAGACCCAGTCTCGGGTGAGGTGGTTTTATTTGCAGCAGATATGGGCGACTTCGGTGTTATAGATACAACAACGGGTGCCTTCACATTGATCGGTCCTTTTGGAGCACCGTTTACTGATGTAGATGGCTTAAGTTTTGATCAAACAACCGGTATCCTTTGGGGTTCTCAGAGAAATGGCGGTGGTGCTCAAGATGTTTTATTTCAAATAGATCCAGTCACTGGCGCAGCAATTCCTGGTACGGCCGTTGATATTAGCATTGTGCAGGATGCAGGCGGTAACAATCTTAGCAATGTGGATGACATTGCGATAGATCCGGCGACGGGTATTATTTATGCAGTAATTAACGCTGGAGCAATTGGAGGAGTGCTTGCCACTATCGAT
>CAZJWW010000023.1:21587-27044 GCA_964549895.1 uncultured Gammaproteobacteria bacterium | reverse complement strand
GAGCAGACTATATGGGTCGCACACCACATAGAGATTTTTTCTAATATTGTCACTGGCCATTTGAGATAGGGTCGCTTTCGGAAGGAACCGTGGCTTTCCAATTCTCCGACAAGACTGCCTTGCATATCGGCAATTAGCGGTGTGCCTCGCCAAAAAAATAAGGTCTTGACGATAAAGCCGATCAGTAGGCCTTCATGCAAATGCGCATGCAGCGCGACTGGTTTAATCTGTCTGTACTGATTAAACACTAACCATAACAGCCGCCAATCGGCGAGCAATTTGTATTTGCTGGGTCCAGCCGCGGTTTGCGTGTAGGCAGCAACAGGTTTTATACGTTGCGTAACCACCGAGGGTACATCTCGGCCATGGTGATAGGTGCAAACAGTATTGGTATAACCGATTTTATTTAGGCATCGAACCTCGCCCTCTATCCGTATATGGCAGCCCCTATCTGAGAAGAAAGGGGTTGGCGCAATATGCAGAACGTGACTAGTGGTGGTGACCATCAAGTGCGGCTCGAGTATTGGTCAATTTTTGTTGTACAAGCTGTATTTGTTGTTGTTCCTCTAATTCAGACCAGCCAAGTAATTCGCGCATAATTTGGGCAACTTTTTTGACTGCCGCTTGGTCAATACCGAGCAAACCGAGGGAAGTGCGATTAAATAGCACGTCGTTTAATGTCAGCGCTTGTTCTTGTTCTACGGCCCATATTATTTGCCCAGCGACATCCTCAGAATGTGAGCAAATAGCTTGCAGCAATGCAGGGTCATCCCTAGTGCGTTCAATAAAGTCGTCGAGTTCGCTGCCGTATTGCTCAATCAAGTGTTTGATTGTTTTCGTATCTATGAGACTTCGATATTGATTATTTTTCGAGCGGGTGAATTCGGCGAGGCTAGCATAATCGCTGCCCAGCAATTTGCAGCGTTTAGGTACACCATCCGGCGAGCCAGGTAATTTTTGCTTAACCACTTTCATGGTTAATTCGGACAATTTTCGACCAGTAGTATATTTTGCACCCAAAGCCGTTATCAAACCCTGAACGTTGTTAGCTTGTGCATGGTCGACGATTTGATACTCTCCTGAACCTTGATAAACGGTGCTGTCAATATTATCGGTTTTTAAGGGGTATAGACCGGAATAACCTGAAATTAAATCTTTGCGTTCAAGCTTGGCGTCGGGCATGCCTTTGTTAACCGCCTCCAAGAGTTGTTCAACATGGTCAGCGGTAATACCTAAATTTTGTGTTGGTGATTTAATTTCATCGTAACTAGTACCAATCAAGGAGTAGCCACGCCAGGGAATAATAAATACATGTCGGCCACCACGGTCAATTTTAGTATCGCTTTGATGCTTGGTTGTCAGAGCAATCGCATAGTCGCAAATTTGCCGCGTAATAATATGCGAGCCCACCGCATAGCCGCTTATGCTCGGTGCCGTATCGGCTTTAGGTAAGCTGCTATTAAGTTGGTCAACCCATGGCCCCGCGGCATTGATCACAAGTTTGCTGCGTATTTCGAAAGGTTCGTTTGTTAATTCATCCTGAACTTTTAAGCCCGTGATGGTGCCTCCCTGATCTTGGGAATCGCCACTGCTTTGAAAATCAGTTGCGCTCACATAGTTATGTACCTGTGCACCATTGCGGCGTGCAGTTTGCAAAATAGCCAACACCATTCTTTCGCTATCCAACATGTGGCGTTCATAGAATACTACAGCGCCCGTGTGTGCTTTATTACTGGTGCCGATCATGCTGGTTAATTGCGCTGCGGAGATCGAATGACTGGTCGGAATTTCTTGCTCCCGTGAGGCAATGACTCGGTTTTGGCCCATGCTTAAAAACTGGTAGGCCAACATGCCGCAGTTTAAAAAGAACTTACTGCGTCGCAGGTCTTTAAAAGTAGGCACCACAAATGGTACCGATGTTGATAAGTGTGGAGCGGCGTAAAGGTATTCGGCTCGTTCTAATGCAGATTCGCGCACTTTGTTGAATTGCATTTGTTGTAAATAGCGAATACCTCCGTGCAATAATTTAGATGAAGACGAAGATGTCTGAGAGGCATAGTCGTATTTTTCGATTAATGCGGTGCTATATCCTTGTTGAGTGCAATGCAATGCCAACCAAGCGCCGCTGATTCCGCCACCAATAATGACAATATCAAACTGTTGACCTTTTAGGCCGCTTAAATCGCGCTCAGAGGTGGCCATTGGCCTTATACCATTCAATGGTCTGCGCAACCCCTTGCTCGGTACTTATTTTGGGATCATAACCGATTAGCTTACGCGCTTTGCTATTGTCAAACGCACGTGATTTCACAAAAAATTCAACACGACGTGTGTGCAATGGTGGGTCAATGCCAAATGGTTTGCAGAGCGCCTCGCAGAGTTTTGCAGCTAGCATTAGTGGACCAATCGGTGGCGCAAGTTTCGGCGCAGCTACGCCTAATTTCTCGGCAATAATATGGCTTAATTCTTTTAGTGAACCGTACTCATTTGAACATAAAATAAATCGTTGATTGACGGCATTCGGATGTTCCCCACAAAGAACGATACCATTGGTTAGATCGTCTATATAAGAAAGGTGATACATGTTTTGGCCGCCACCGAACAAGGGGAAAAAGCCTCGATCGATCTGTTTAAACATTTTTAGTAGGCGCATATCGCCAGGGCCGTAGATCGCTCCAGGTCGAAAAATACTACCTACTAGGCCTTCATTCATGGCTTTAGCAAATAATTCTTCACCGGCCAACTTTGTGCGTTGGTATATATCGCCTGGGTTAAACGGCGATTCTTCATTGGAGGGAATTTCTTCAATATCACCATGAACGCCAATGGTTGAACAATGTACCGTGCGACCCACATTATGTTCTCGTGCGGCGTCGATAATATGTTGCACACCACCTACGTTAACAGCCTCATAATATTCGTCTGGATGACCTGCGGTTCGGTATACGGCGGCGATATGATAAATGATATCGATACCTTCGGCCGCCGCTAGCACCGCCTCTTTATCCGTAATATCACCATATACCAATGTGACTCCTAGCGCTTTAAGAGCCTCGGTATTGGCCGTATTTCTTACCAATGCGGTTACTTGATCACCTCGATTGACTAGCATTTTAGCTAGTGCACCCCCCGTAAAGCCGGTCGCACCCGTCACTAAAACGAGATTATTTGAATTATTCATGAAAAGTATTGTTAAAATCCTGAAAACTCACCCATATGGGTGAGGAAATCGTTTAATCAATCAGATAAGCTAGAGCGTCCTCGCGAGAGGAACGAGTCAAAAAGAAGGAGCACATTCACTGTCTGAATGTCCCCTACGGATGGGGAACTCGACTTGGACAGTTTTATCTCCTGTTTCAACTTTTGTGTTAACCCCTAATATTAACTTCTGTTTTAAGCCCTATTTTAACTTTCGTTTTAACTTTCGTTTTAACTTCGAATTGTATTTCACGGCTAGTTTTCGATGAGCGGAACGTTATTCAGAATCTTCTAGCACCACGCTTTCAATAATGACGTCTTCCAGTGGGACGTCGCCAAACGGGCCGACCTGACCGGTTTGTACTTTTTCAATGTCGTCGACAATGTCCTTCCCCTCAACCACTTCTCCGAATACTGCATAACCCCAACCGCTTGGGCTTGGGCTAGAGTGATTAAGAAAATCATTGTCTTTAGCATTTATAAAAAACTGTGAGGTTGCCGAGTGTGGTTCATTAGTGCGCGCCATCGCTACCGTGTACTTATCGTTATTTAGGCCATTGTCGGCCTCATTGATAATAGAAGCATTGACTTCTTTTTGTTCCATACCAGGCTCAAAACCACCGCCTTGAATCATAAAGCCTTTTATCACACGATGGAAAATCGTACCGTCATAATGTCCAGAGTTTGCGTAATTTAAAAAGTTTTTGACCGATTCAGGAGCTTTCTCAGCATTCAGGCTAATTTGAATATCGCCCTTATTTGTTTTTAGTGTGACCATAGTATTTTTTGGAGTAGATGCCTCGTTTTCAGCTAAGGCAGTTGATATAGACAAGCTAGCACTGATTAAGAAGTTAGCCAGAACAATGAATTTAATAAACGCATTACGCATATAGAAATTAGTCATATATTTTAGGTGATTGTTAGGTTAGAAATAGCTTTTGATCGGTAAGTATAGCATCTAAAGGAACATCCCAGCTTTGTGCTGGCAGAGATTTAACTTCTTGAAAATGATGAGCCAAACCGACCAGCAAAGGGCGCTGGAGTTCTGGTCTATTGAGTCTAAACGACACGGCGCGATCATAAAACCCAGCCCCCATACCAAGGCGATTACCCATTTGATCGAAAGCCACTAAAGGTACTAATACCACATCAAAATACGATATCGGAGTGGGCTGACTTGCTATTGTAGGTTCCAGAATACCCAAGCTGTTTTGACTATTTGTTAGTGCTTTTGGGTAGCATTGCATTTGGCCTAATCGGTAGTTAGTAATTCTGGGTTGATAAACTTTTGCACGAACAAGATTGGCAAGCAATTTATTAGGGGATATTTCACCGGCAAACGGTGCATAGCTTAATATGCGAGAGGCTTTCCTCAGTGGATAATAATGTCTTGCGACGGTCGCCAGATTGTTTTCTGCATTACGTTGACACAACTGATTCAGTGCTTTGCGCCGCTTGCGCATCTGCATACGAATTATTTTACGTGCTTGGAGTTGCTTCGCGTTCAATATTATAAAAAGAGTTAAATTAAAGAGCTTTATTAATATCCATATTTCATTTAAAAGCGCGATTTAATCTAAAAGCGCGAGTAAAAAAACAGCGTTACCCATATGTGCCGTAAGTGCTTGGTGCCTTGAACCAAAAGTTCAAGTGGGAATCTACAGTCGCATCAGGCGCGTTCATGGGATCTAACTAAAGCGACAGAAAAACTGCCACCGAAGTTATTACCTGATGAACGATCACAACAGCGAGGTGGTCTGACTCCCTGGATAAAATACTAGGTTCTAAGGGATTTGAAGCGCTTACAAACACCACAGGCAACGCCAGCTATGATTATAACAGTGAGTTCCGTCGTGGCGGCGAAAACTTATTAAAACTTTAAACTTTAATGTTTACTCAGCTTCTGCTTCGCGCAGGGCATCGTCAATCCGTTGTTGCAAGGACTCCAGTTTGGATTGCATGTCTTCTTGGCCTGCCGTGGATTTTTGTAGACGAAGCAAATCATTGGTGATATTGAGTGCAGCCATAATTGCACAACGTTCAGAGCCAATGATCTTGCCGCTCTTTTTAATCTCTTTCATGTTTTTGTCTAGATAACGAGCTGCTTCAAACAGTTCATCTTGTTCTTCAGGCGGGCAGGCGACCGAAAAATCACGATCCATGATTGATATATTAATAGCCTTACTATTCGTTGACTTTGACATATTTTTATCGGTTACCAGCAAACATTACGATTTTGTTTATTGATCTTCGTTCAGT
>CAZJWW010000023.1:0-21487 GCA_964549895.1 uncultured Gammaproteobacteria bacterium | reverse complement strand
ATTGATCTTCTAAGGTACGCAATTTTTCGACGATTTTTTCAAGTCGAGTGCATGCAAGACGGTTTTTTTCTTTTAGCTGCGTCTTTTCCGCAAGCAAATCTCCCTGTTCAGATTTCAGAGATCTATTTTCTGTATTCAGCCGCCGACACTCACTGATTAAAGTTTCAATGCGTTGTTCAAGCCCGATTATGTTAGCTTCCATGAGTTACCCCTGTTTCTTTCTAAGGTATTTGTTATTTAATTAGGTCGACCAAACCTAGGATCTATTTGTTCTTATGAGGTCAGTTAAACATCAGTCCGCTCTGCAATATTTTAATGTTATTTAGCTCAAATAGACCAACCGCAGGTTCTATCAACTAGCATAGTAAGGCTTTGATTGGGATTCCGTCAACTGTTAGCACCAAACTGCGGTCTGAGATATTCGATATTATACGACGATTTTTGCTCGAACGCGTCACCTCTAATGTAAACTACCCGAATATTAACCAAATTAATAAGATAGATGAACAACCTTGCTGATAGAGGGATAGAGATTGACACTGCACTTAATCAAGCTGATGTAGAATTGAGTGCCAGTGAGGTTCATGGCACTGTTATAGGATCGATCGCCAATCATTTAAAATCCGGCATTTCTCCCGATTTGCTCAAGTTGATTGAACCCCAAGCCGACGTCGATGACGAACGTTTTTTGCAACTAAAAGAACTTTTATATGAACTTTATCGAGAAAATAGCGAGTTGTTATTTGAAGGTAAGGAGGGTTTTGATCTATTGTTACCCAATGAAGATGACGATCTTTCCGATCGTGCAGACGGGCTAGCAGCTTGGGCAAAAGGCTTTATTTTGGGCTTGCTATACAACAATGCGTTCAGCGTTGACCAACTGCCTGAAAGTGCCCCAGAAATAGTGCGCGACATGATGCAAATATCTGAAGCCGCCGCAGGCTCTGACGAAGAACAAGAGGAAGATTGGGCGCTGGCGGAGTTGCACGAATATCTAAAGGTGGGTGCACAATTGGTATTTGAATTTATCTATTCGGAAAGAGCCGCAGCCATGCCGCGTGCAGCCATGACCGATACTGAACAATGACCGCTCGTTAATATAAACCAGCAAACTAGTTAGTTTTAGTGGTAAATATAGAAATATGAATAACAAAATATACCAACGTCGTCGCACTGAACTTGTTAATCAAATCGGTGACAATGATATCGTTATCGTACCTACGTCGCCTGTTAAAATGCGAAATGGGGATGTCGACTATCAGTTTCGCCCCGATAGTGACTTTTATTATTTAAGCGGTTTTGTCGAACCTGAAGCTTTGTTAGTGATCTGTCCAGGCCGAGAGCAAGGCGAGTACGTTGTATTCTGTCGAGAAAAAGACCCTTTGAGAGAATTGTGGGACGGTCGGCGTGCCGGCTTGGAAGGAGCGATAGAGCATTATGGTGCCAATGATGCATTCCCTATTGAGGATCTGAACGATATTTTACCCGGCTTAATGGAAGAAAAAGAAAAGGTCTATACCACGGTGGGGCGCTATCCAGATTTTGATGCGCAGTTGCTCGGTTGGATGACTAAAATAAAACAGCAAGTCCGCAATGGTAAACATGCGCCGTATGAGTTTGTTGATCTAAATCATATTTTACATGAGCAACGTTTAATCAAGCGACCCGACGAAATTAGTTTAATGCGCCGAGCTGGGAAAATGTCGGCGGCCGGCCATAAACGTGCCATGCAAGTTTGTCATGCTGGCCTTTATGAGTACCAAGTACAGGCGGAGATGGAATGTGAGTTTCGCAAAGGCGGCAGCCATTACAATGCATACCCTTCGATTGTGGCGGGCGGTCAAAATTCCTGTATCTTGCACTACAATGAAAACCAAGACTTATTAAATGATGGCGATTTGTTGCTAATCGATGCTGGCGCAGAGTATGGCTGTTACGCGGCGGATATCAGCCGCACATTTCCCGTTAACGGGAAATTTTCGGCCGAACAACGAGCGCTGTATGACATTGTTTTGGCAGCGCAAGTCTCCGCTTTTGATAAGTGTCAGGCAGGTCATAGTTGGAATGAGCCCCACGAGGCTGCGGTTTCAACGATCTCACAAGGCTTGCTTGACGAAGGCTTACTCAGTGGTAGTTTAGAACAAGTAATAGAAACGGAATCGTATACGCAGTTTTATATGCATCGTACAGGCCATTGGCTAGGCATGGATGTGCACGATGTTGGTGATTATCGCGTGGATGATGCATGGCGAGAGCTAGAGCCGGGCATGGTATTTACAGTTGAACCGGGTATCTATGTGAACCCTGCTGACGGTGTGGATGAGCGCTGGAACCACATTGGAATTAGGATTGAAGATAATGTTCTTATTCAAAAAGACGGTTTTGAGAACCTGACTGAAGCTGCGCCGAAAACACCCGATGAGATAGAACAGGTCATGGCAGGTTAAAAGCGTTTTATTTCCATGATCAATTGCGCGACTCAACGGTAATTTATGTCGGCCGCACACCTTAAAAATTATGACATTGTTGTCGTAGGCGCAGGCTTAATAGGCCTTAGTTTGGCCGCTTTGTTAGCGAGTCGTACTTCTCATTCGATTGCGGTGGTAGAACGGGCACCGCGGTTAAACGTCAATGAATACCCAAATCAAAGAGTTGTTGCTCTGGGTAAGGTAGCGACTGAGATCTTGCGTGAGTTAACTGTTTTTGATCAGTTGGGCCCAGCGTTTTGCAATCCATATACACGGATGCACGTGTGGGATGAAAATAGCAATGGTGAACTAATTTTTGAGGCTCGCGATCATGGTCAAAAAATATTGGGGCATATGATCGACAGCTTTCAATCCATATTGTATTTACAAGCGTATATTGATGCGCAACCTCAGGTTGATACCTATTATGGCTGTCAATCGCAGTCTCTAACTCGTCAAGCGGAGCATATCTGTTTTGAGGGCATGATGACCGATCAAGGAAGTTCAATCCGCTTAAAGTCCTCTCTGTTAGTGGCTGCCGATGGGGGTCGCTCTTGGGTGCGCCAACAAGCGAAAATATTTGCTAATCGTCATCAGTACCAACAGCAAGGAATTATTGCTCGTGTCAGTTGCGAGCTTGGACATCAAGATACGGCTTGGCAACGGTTTTTGAACACCGGGCCAGTAGCAGTTCTGCCGATCGCTGATGACCAATACGGCTCGAATCAAGGATCAATTGTTTGGAGTGCGAATGACCAACGTGCCAATGAATTGATGAGCTTGGACGAGTCGGCTTTTACGCTAGAGTTAAGCCAGGCTTTGCAGGGTCGATTGGGTGAGATTAGTTTACTATCTGCTAGGCAGGCTTTTCCGCTTATGAGTCAGCAAGCTGAACGGTATTACGCTCGCAACATCGTGTTAGTCGGTGACGCCGCACACAGCATTCACCCTTTGGCAGGGCAGGGAGCGAATCTGGGTTTTAAGGATATTGAGGCGTTGGTGGCTCTTGTGTCAGGAGCTGATTCACGAAATATTGATTCGGACAAAAAAAACTCAACTAATTTGGCTAGCTTAGAATTATTGGAGCAATATCAAACCTTGCGCCGTTCAGACAATCTGCAAACAGACAGAATGATGAGTGCTTTGCACCTTGTTTATCAAAATAAGTCGCCTTGGTTGAATTTGGCGCGTGGAACTGGAATGAATTGGTTGAGCAACTCAGGGCCGATTAAAAATATATTGGCTAAACAAGCAATCGGACTCTAGATTTAGTCTAACGCGCGGCGCAAAAACTGGTAAACTTTGCGGCACTTAAAAAATAGCAATCATCGAGTGAAAAACGAGCAAAACGAATGCGCTTTATTGCATATCACTTACAGGCTTTTTAAGAAGTTCTAACATATTTTTATAACGCTTACTTTTTAGAATATCTATTACAAAACCCATTATTTAGAAACATGTCCACGCGTGAAGACTTAAAACTTGCTGGTCTTAAAACGACCTTGCCGCGATTACGGATTTTGGCGGTATTAGAAGAAGGCAAAGAACGCCATTTTTCTGCTGAAGACGTTTATAAAGCATTACTTGGTGCAGGGGAAGATATTGCTTTTGCTACGGTCTATCGCGTGCTAACTCAATTTGAGAGTGCGGGTTTGGTATTGCGGCATAATTTTGAAGGTGGCCGCTCGGTATTTGAATTAGATGATGGCAATCATCATGATCATATGGTGTGCGTGAAATGTAATATGGTTACTGAATTTTATGATGCTGAAATCGAAGAGCGTCAAAAAAATATGGCAAAACAGTATAATTTTGAGCTTCAAGATCATTCCTTATATCTCTACGGTTTGTGCGAAAAATGTCAAAGCTGAAGTGTTGGTAGATTCTGGCAGATTCGGTATTTTTGTGCGTAGTTCAGCTATTGTCCAAGATAAAATCGCTTGCAGTAAACCTGCACGCCGCCGATTATGAATCATGAAGCCCCAGCCAAAATTCTTTCTTGTGAATTGAAATTAGGAGAACCTTATGAGCAACACCCCCGATAATTTAGTTTATGCGGCATCACATGAATGGGTCCGTAGCCTCAACGATGGTGTCGTTGAGGTTGGCATTAGCGATTATGCGCAAGAGGCACTAGGCGATGTGGTGTATGTGGAGATACCAGAACTTGGCCAAGCGGTGAGTGCTGGTCAGCAATGTTGTGCGGTGGAATCGGTCAAAGCGGCATCAGATATCTATGCCCCCGTCAGTGGCGAGATTATTGCGGTTAATGAAGAGCTCGACGGCGAGCCAGAATTACTTAACGAGTCGCCTTATGAAGCGGGGTGGATATTTCGCATTAAGGTGAGTGATACTAACGAATTACAAGAATTACTTAGTGCTGATGCTTATTTAGCGCAAGTAGATAACTAGAGAAAAAACTATGAGCTGTCTTATTACCGGGTCCATGGCTTTCGACACGATTATGGTGTTTGAGGATCAATTTAAAAACCACATCCTCCCTGAAAAAACCCATATCTTGAATGTCTCATTTTTTGTGCCCACAATGCAGCGTTTTGTAGGTGGATGTGCAGGCAATATCGCCTATACGTTAAAGCTGCTTGGTGGCGATCCTCAGATTATGGCTACGGTGGGACAAGATTTTGACGTCTACAAATCATGGCTGGAACAAAACGAAATTTCTGATCAACATATTAAAGTGATTCCAGATACGTTTACTGCGCAGGCCTTTATTACTACCGATCTAGATAATAATCAAATCAATGCGTTTCATCCCGGGGCTATGAACTTTGCTCATGAAAGTAACATCGCAGATGCTGAAGGAGTGACTATTGGCCTAGTTGGTCCAAATGGTCGTGATGCGATGATCAAGCACGCCGCTGAATTTGCTCAGCAAGAAGTGCCCTTTATATTTGACCCTGGTCAGGGCTTACCAATGTTTGATGGCGACGATATTATGACCTTTCTCGATCAGGCGACGTATGCCATTGCCAATGATTACGAAAGTGAGCTAATGATGGAACGCACAGGCTTAAGCCTAGAGGCGTTGGCGGCAAAAGTAGATGCACTCATTGTGACGCGTGGAGGTGAAGGTTCTGAGATTCATGCCGACGGTGACGTGATCCGCATTGCCAGTGCGCCAATCAGCGAAGCGGTAGACCCCACTGGCTGTGGTGACGCGTATCGTGCTGGAGTTCTTTCTGGTCTAACGGCAAATCGTGACTGGAAAACGTGCGGTCAAATGGGTTCGCTCTGCGGTGCCATTAAGATCGAGCAGTCCGGCACTCAACAACATAGCTTTGCCATGGAGGAGTTCGCAACACGTTATCAAGCCGCCTTCGGTGATGTACTGTAAAGCACACGAACACGACGCAATTGAATTCAGCGTATTCCTTGAACGTTAAAAATTTTATAGGCAGACCCCATTGGATTGTTTAACTTAGAAAATTAATAGAAATGTTAGTGCATCCAAATTTTGATCCCGTCGCGGTGCAATTAGGCCCGGTTGCCATTCATTGGTACGGATTGATGTATGTGTTGGGGTTTTTAGGCGTATATCTGTATTGGAATTACCGCATCAAGCATTTTCCAAGCCACCAAAGTTCTAAATGGAATGCAGAGCGTATTTCTGATTTGGTTTTTTATGGTGCACTGGGTGCTGTTATAGGTGGCCGGCTAGGTTACGTTTTATTCTATAAGCCGGGCTATTACCTGAGTAATCCATTAGAGATAATTTTTGTAAATCAAGGTGGAATGTCCTTTCATGGTGGCTTAATTGGTGTACTGTTGGTGCTCTACTGGTTTGGTCGAAAGATGAATTTAACGTTCCTGCAAGTAGGCGATTTTGTTGGCCCTGCTGTGCCGATAGGCTTGTTTTTTGGCCGCATGGGCAATTTTATTAATCAAGAACTTTGGGGCAAGGCTACAGATGTCCCTTGGGGCATGGTGTTTACCACTGCCGATGAATTGCCGCGCCACCCCTCGATGTTATACGAGGCTGGGCTGGAAGGCATTTTATTGTTTGTGGTGTTATATTATTTTGCCCGCAAACCTAGACCTGTGGGTTACCTATCAGGTTGGTTTTTGGTTGGTTATGCTTTATCAAGAATGCTGGTTGAGTTGGTGCGCGTGCCTGATGCGCATCTCAATTATTTGTTATTTAACTGGGTAACGATGGGGCATGTGCTAAGCTTACCGATGTTGCTTGGTGGTATATTTTTACTGATTCGGGCTAGAAATTCACGATAAACATCACTATATATAGAACGTTAGAGTCAAAAAATAGAATAAGGTTGAAGATAAATAATTACCTAGAATAAAAGAGCGATCACAAAATGCTGAATAATAATAAGAATAAATCGATTAAACCTAATAAATTATCAATGGCCCAGTTCATCAAAGCGATGACCTGTGTAGCACTGTTTACTGCCAGTCATACGAGTCATGCAGTGCAAAAGTGTCAAGATGCCGATGGTAAATGGCACTACGGCGATATTGCCGTCATAGAGTGCGAGAATTCCAAAATTACTACTCTCGATGATCGTGGTTTTATTGAAGATGAGGTAGCGCGCCCAAAAACGGATGAAGAACTGGCTGAGGAAGCAAAGGCCGCGCTTGATGCCGAAAAAGAGGCCGAGCGTCTGCGCGAAATTGAAAAAAATAAGCAGCGTATCCTTAGTATTTATGAAACTGAAGCCGATATAGATCGGCATCGCGATAATCAATTGGATTCAGTTAACGGTAATATTGCTGTTCATAAAGCATTTTTGAAAAGTCAGGAAGATCGGATTAAACGAGCTGAACAGAAAAAAGCAGTGACTAAGCATCTCAGTGCAAAGAAACGGCTCTCAGAAGATATTGAATTGGTTAAGGGCCGTATTCAGACCTATCAATCCGCTCTCGAGAAATTGTTAGTTCAAAAGGAACAAATAGTAGAGCGATTTACCCGCGAGAAAGCGCTTTACCAGCGGTTAAAAAACGAAAGCAGTTAACTCAAGAAAACTCTCTTCGCCATAGATAAATCAATGTCGGCTCAGGCTCATCGCATGCGCTCGGTCACATTGTACGCTCTTAGCGCCTTAGCGGGCGCCTTCTTGGTTGTCGGATTTGCTCCCTTTGGCTTTTCGATTGCCCCCTTTGTTAGCCTGGTGGCGCTATTTTATTTATGGCGTGAGAGCGCATCGCCGCGAGAAAGATTTTTTATTGGCCTGATGTTTGGTTTGGGCCTTTATTTGGTTGGGGTCTCTTGGGTATATGTATCCCTGTCCACTTATGGCGGCATGCCATTGTGGATGGGATCGATAGCCGTGTTAGGTTTTACCGGTCTTCTCGCTTTGATTATCGCCGCTATGGGCCTGATATTTCACTACTGTATTCCTGCATCAAAAAGCGTAGTCACTGATAACGACAAGTCCGGCAAACAATCAATACTTCTCTTTGAGAGTCTAGTTCTGGCTGCGCTATGGACCATTTTTGAATGGACCAAGAGTTGGTTGCTAACTGGTTTTCCATGGTTAGATGTTGGATATACTCAAACCAATACATGGTTGTTTGCTTTCGCACCAATTGGTGGTGTGTATTTGATCAGTTTTGTCGTTGCTCTAACGGCGGCGGCAATTATGCTCGGAATCAGCGACCGAAGGATATTTGCTCCCGTTGGCGTTGGACTATGTGTAATTATTAGTAGTTACCTATTAAACGGATTGAATTGGTCTGAGTCGATTGGTCAACCGCTTCGTGTCGGTGTGGTGCAAGCCAACGTGCCAATCGATCATAAATGGCAAGCTAAGTATCGAAGGGACATAATTGATCAAGTAGCCTCTCTGAGTGATGAGCTTAATCGACAATCCGCTTTAGATTTAGTGGTATGGCCTGAGACAGCCTTGCCCGTATATTGGCAACAAGTAGATGATAACTTTTGGGAATTAGTCAGACCAAAGGGTGCAGCATTATTAACGGGTTTGATTGATGGTTCAGGATCTGACCAACAAATATATAATGCTGCCGTATTAGCTTGTGAAGGTGATACGCATATTTATCGTAAGCGTCATTTAGTGCCGTTTGGCGAATATTTGCCACTGCGGTTTTTATTTAACTGGGTGTTGGAATACCTCGAGCTCCCCATGAGTGATTTCTCTTCTTGGCAGGGACAACAAGATTTAAGTTGCGGCGATTCAATCAAGATTGGCTTGTCTATCTGCTACGAGGATGCGTTTGCAGCCGAGTATCGCGAGCATGTTGGTGATGCGACTATTTTGGTTAACATTAGTGAAGATGCGTGGTTTGGTGATTCTTTGGCGCCGCATCAAAGAACTCAGATGGCGCAGATGCGAGCTCGTGAACTGGCTAGGCCAATGGTTCGCAGTTCTAACCCAGGCCCGTCATTTGTGATTGATCAATTAGGCAATATTCAAACCATTTCAGCGCAATACCAAGTAGCGAGCTTTTCTGAGATGGTGCAACCACATACCGGCGATACGCCTTTTAAGCGTTACGGGAACTGGATAATCTATTTAAGCTTTTTGATCGTGATTGTCAGTCTGGTGACAAATCGTCGAGCCTGATATGCGCTGCGTCACAAAACGCTTGATAAAAGAAGGCCTGACTAGAGACACATAAGAAAATAAGTGCTTAAAGCTCACCCAGTTTTTTGAGCGCTCTGTCTAAACCGGAAAAATTTGGTTTTCGCACTTTCCGCACGGCATCATTAGGCGATTGACCTCTTCTCACAGCGGCATTGCGCCGAGCCCTGTTATTGGCGTTCGCTTGTTGTGACGAGCTCCCATGATCATCGATAGAGCCATGATCGTCGAAGGTATCTTGATAAAATTCTGGTTCTTCTTCATCTTCAAAAGTGATGATTTCTCGATTGCCGCTAGTGGTTTCTTTTAAAAGTGGTAGGCTTTCGACTGCACCATTTCGGTCCAAAATAACTTCAGCTGTGCGTATCTCCTTGATTTTCGCTCCAGCACCTTTGATTGTCTCACCTATAGAATAAAGGAGTGTCTTCTGTCGCCCGCGTTGAATAATGGCCCGTGCCATCGAATTATCATCTGCCCAAAGTATGCCCTGCAGGGTTAAATCAAGCGTAGTTTTCGGTGCCTCTTTAACTACTTTTTTTGGTGTCGCGTCGCCAAACAGGTTGGCGCCCGTAATTTGCCTCACTTGGTAGGGCGCTTTACGGCTTTTATTGATGGGCTTGATGTTTTGCAGAGCATAATTGCTCTCGCGCGTTTGCATTGAAGTTCGGATCGTCATGCCGACATGAATCAACATCCATAACAAGCACAGCAGTGCGATCGCCCAGGCGATTTTCAACCTATGTTTTTGCAGGAAGCGATTGTTAATAATGGCATTCATTTGTTCCATAGCCTATAGTTTAACCGAATTTGAGCTTATGGCGCAGTAACTACAGCGAAATGTCGGCAAATATGATGGTTCGTTACATTTACACTTATTCGCTAACGTCGATCATTAATCATGAACCTTATATCATTTCAATCACTTAGCGCTTATCAATGTTGGTGGTTGTGGATTGCCTATTGGCGTCTTTGGACAGTAACAGCAAGGCTCAAGTTGAAGGATCGTTTTAATCAACAATCGTGGCTAAGAAGCAAACTACAATATGGCTTAGCGAAACAGCCGGAGCGAGCTCAAATTGAGGATGGCGGGCAGCTAAGTGAACAATTGTCGCGAGCAATGGAAATGCATGAAGCTGTGCGGCTAGCAGCGCGATTGCATTTTATAGATCTAGCCTGCTTACCTAAATCTATTGTACTGGCAGATATGCTCAATATGCGAGGAGATCCAGCTACGGTTATACTAGGCGTCAATAAGTCCCAAGGAGAGCTTCGCAGTCATGCATGGGTGGAAGTCAATGGTCAGATGGTCAGCGAACCAGAAAATGTTTCTGTGGATTTTAATGTCGTTGAACAGATTAAACACTAGGGGAAGATTACAGCAATAAAACAGTGGCTAATCCCAACACTGAAAAATAGCCTACTACATCAGTGACTGTGGTCAGGGCAACGCCGCCGGCCAGCGCAGGATCTATTCCGAGCTTGTCTAAGAAGATTGGAATACAGACTCCCGCAATGGCGCCGATAATTAAATTTGCCACTACCGCCGCGGCAATGACTAAACCCAAACTAAGATCGTGGTACCACAGGCTCGCTATCACGGCGATAACTACCGCCCATAGAAGTCCATTTAAAACACCCACCATTGATTCTTTTAATAGTACGGTCCGAATATTACCGCGCGAGATGGTACCCATGCTCATTCCGCGAATGACCACGGTCAAGGTTTGGGTTCCCGCATTTCCTCCCATACTGGCAACAATTGGCATCAATACAGCAAGCGCAACAAGTTTTTGAATGGACCCTTCAAACTGACCTATTACCCACGACCCTAATAAGGCTGTAATCAGGTTTACGCCGAGCCAAAGTGCTCTATTGCGTGAGGTGCGGGTAACGGGTGCAAAAATATCGGCTTCGTTTTTTAAGCCAGCGGCGGCCATGATGTCATGCTCGGCGTGTTCGCGAATAACGTCGACCACGTCATCAATCATAATGCGTCCAAGGAGTTTTTTATCATCGTCAATGACTGGTGCTGACACCAAATCATAGTCAGCAAATGCTTTTGCAATTTCTTCCTCTTGGTCCATGCTGTTAAATGTTACTGGCGTACCAATGGAGTGTTGCTTAGCTAAGTCTTTAGTGGGTGCGGTAATTAAGCGATCTATGGGTAGAACCCCCGTTAGTTGGTGATCGCGATCAACCAAATAGATGGCGTCTGTCTGCTCGGGTAATTTGGTTTTTAGGCGCAGATATTGGAGCACCACTTCAATGGAAATATTGTCACGCACAGTGGTGGCGTCAAGGTTCATTAAGCCTCCAGCGCTGTCCTCTGGATAGGATAATACTTCACCCAAATTACTACGTGTTTGCGCATCAACGGCGAATAGTACATCGGCGAGAAGTGTGTCTGATAGGTCTGGTATTAAATCGGCTATATCATCGATGTCCAATTGTTTGATGGAATTGATAAGCTCATCCTTATCTAACTCATTGGCCAGATCCTTAAAGACCTCTTCCGACAGTTCAGACAAAACTTCACCAGTGGCAGCCTTTGGGATGTGAGTCCATGCGACCGGTCGTTTCTCGGGTGTCAGACGTTCAAGCGCGTCGGCAATATCCGCAGGGTGAGCCGAGCTAAACAATTGTGCAACCGCTCGCGTATCGTCGCTAGCGAAAAGCTCTACAATATTATGGATTGGTGGTGTTGAATGTGGCACGTTGTTTTGTCTACTGGTGCGGCGAATGGAGAAAATCACTCGCCATGACCCCTATGGCTAGCTTAGCATTAATGCTAACGGCTTTCGGTAATTCTTTCGTTTAGCTTGGTCAATAAATCACGAGCCTTACTCGGGTTGTCGGCATTTAAAATTTGTTTGACCTGATAATTTAGTTTTGTTGTGTCTGTCTTCAATAAGATTTCTTTGACATCGAGTAAATACGCCGCATCCATGCTGAAATCGTTCAAGCCCAAACCCAATAGCAATCGGGTGTACTGCACATCACCCGCCATCTCGCCGCACAGTGATACGGGAATATTGGCTTTTTCGCCTGCCTTTATAATACGTTTGATTAACTTTAGAACGGCTGGATGAATGGGGTCGTAGAGATAGTTGACAGCATCATCTACACGGTCAATTGCCAAGGTGTATTGAATTAAGTCATTGGTGCCGATTGATAGAAAGTCTAGTTTTTCTGCAATTAGATCAGCGATAATAGCGGCGCTGGGTACTTCGATCATTCCACCCACGCGAATTCTAGAATCAAACTTAACTCCTTCTCTTTTAAGTTCAGATTTAGTCTGTTTAATAATCCCCAGTACTTGATTGATTTCATCTAAGTTACTCACCATGGGAATTAGGATTGAGACTTTTCCGAAAGCCGATGCTCTTAAAATAGCGCGCAATTGGGGCTTGAATAGTTCCGTATGGTTTAAACATAAGCGCACAGCTCTTAAACCTAACGGCGATATGCTGGAGCTTTTTTGGGGATAGTCAAAATCCAATTGTTTGTCGCCGCCAATATCCATGGTGCGAATGACCACCGGCTTCTTGAGTTGCGTGACGAGGCGTTTGTATGCTCTAAATTGCTCGGCCTCGGTGGGGGCTGTTTTGCGATTCATAAAAAGATACTCGGTGCGAAACAATCCGACACCCCATGCATTAGCCCGTTTCACTCCCTTTAACTCAGCCACTGACTCTATGTTTGCCATCAAGCGAACGGCTTTGCCGTCTTGCGTTTTAGACGGCTTTTTAGTTAGGTTACTTAGTTTCTTTTCACGTTCTCGAATACTGCGTTGTTTACTTTTATATTCTCTTAATACCTTGGTGCTAGGGTTGACAAGAATAATGCCCCGCATGCCGTCGACAATTAAGATATCGTTGTCAATAATATAGCGACTGCTGCCGTGCAGACCGACTACCGCCGGTAAGCGTAAGCTTCTGGCGACGATAGCGGTATGAGAAATCTGACTGCCGAGGTCGGTCACGAATGCGCTGACCTTTCGGTCTTTGAGAAACATCGTTTCCGCGGGAGATAGATCTTTGCTAACAATAATTTTGCCAGATAAATCTTCATTATTAAATTCATCTAGATTATGGGTAACGATACCCAACAAATTACGCAATAGCCGATTTATGATGTTTTGCACATCGGTTTTTTTATCGCGCAGATAGGGGTCCTGCATTTTTTCAAACATTCTAATAATGTTGTTCGCTTGCTCGCTGACAGCGTGCTCAGCGTTGACCAGGTCATTTTCAATAATTTTTTCTGACTCGTTGATCAATAGTGGATCACGCAGCATCATCATATGCGCGTTGATAAAGGCCACACTTTCTTTTGGTGCGTCTGCGGGTAACTGGCGAAGAATCTTTTTGTATTGTTTTTCGGTATTAGATACCGCGACTCGAAAACGCGCTATCTCGGTCCGAGTGTCGTCTTTACCGATGCTATAGCGCGGTGTGTCAATGTCACTGTTTTTAAGAACGTAGGCTGAGCCAATCGCAATACCGCGACCTATGCCAGAACCAAATAGGCTAAGCATTCAAATACTCGTTAATAGAGCTATTCTGCTTCATCAAAGTATCCATTGATAAGTTCTTCTATTGCATGCATTGCTTGTTCTTGGTCTTGCCCCTCACAAGACACGGTAATAATACTGCCCTGAGAAGCGGCTAGTATCATTACCGACATAATGCTTTTTGCATCAGCTGTTTGGCCACCAAATACTAATTGTGTTCGACTAGCAAAGCGATTTGCCGTGCTGACTAATTTAGCAGCGGCTCGAGCATGCAAGCCAAGTTTATTGATGATTTGTATTTCTTTTTCAATCATTTCAGATGCTATTAGTTTTAGATACTTAGCTCTCGATGTCTGACCAAAGTTTGAATGCTGCTGTCTTCAGAAAAATGACTGCGCAATAAGTTACATAAATACACCGAGCGATGCTGGCCACCAGTGCAACCAATAGCTACCGTTATATAATTTCGGTTGTCGTTATTAAAATGCGGCAACCAATGCTCGATAAAATCTCTTATTTGTGTGTACATATCATTACACAAAGGTTGATCTGACAGAAAGTTTTGTACTGGCGCATCCAAGCCAGTTAAGGGCTTCAGCTCTGCTTGCCAATGGGGATTGGGTAAACAACGCACATCAAATACATAATCAGCATCAATTGGCGAGCCGTATTTAAAACCAAAAGACTGAAATAACAAGGTAAGAGATTGTTCATTGGCGATGGCTGAATCATCGCGAATAATCGAGCGTAGTTCATGCGGCGTCGTTTTGCTGGTATTAACATGCCGATGCGCTATGTTGGAAATAGGCTCGAGTAGTTTTCGCTCTTGCGCAATCGCCTCGGTAAGCGATGTATGTTTATCGGACAATGGATGTTTACGTCGTGTTTCACTAAATCGCTTTAATAAAGTCGAGTCGTCCGCGTCAAGAAAGATAACTCTAAGCTCGATATTCAATGATTCCAAACTACTAAAACTACTCTCTAAGTCACCAATAAAATCTTGATTGCGAGAATCGATACTAATCGCAAAATTTTGATTGTTGGATTGATTGGCAAGTGCCCGCGCAGCCATATCAGGTATCAAAGAAGCTGGCATATTATCAATGCAATAGAAACCTATATCTTCTAACACTTGTAAGGCAATAGTTTTGCCCGATCCAGAAGTGCCGCTAACGATAAAAAATTTCAGAGCGCTCATACTAGCTTCGACTCTGTTCGATCGACCAATGCGTGGCTGTCTCGACAAGCTCGGCGGCCGTTGACGCATTAGTAAGTTTGGATTTGGTGTCATCATTTGACACCATCCTAGCAATTTCACTCAGCAAGTTTAAGTGCTCTTGAGTGGCTTCTTGCGGTACGAGCAAACCAAAAGCCAAGTCTACGTTTTGTCGATCTATACTATCGTAGTCAATCGCGTGTTCTAAGGTGATAACGGCTATTATCGCCTTATTGGTTGCGCTGCAACGACTATGGGGTAGGGCTACTCCATTTCCGATACCGGTATTGCCCAGTTTCTCACGTTCTAATAAGTATCGATAAATATCTTTTTCTCTAATCTCGGTATCTAATGGCAGTGTTAGCAGTTTGGCCATTTCTTGCAGTAGCTTTTTGCGGCTACTGATTTGCGCTTGAACACAAATAAGATTTACATTCAGATGGTCGAGTAAAAGGAGTGGTCGTTGCACGGCTGTTTTTTATGAAAGTGTTTCGACCTAAGCTTGTGGGTCGTTAATGGGTGCTTATTTGAAGCGGGTAATTATAAGGCTCTTACGCGCAATAACGAAAGAGCCTTAAGAGAAAATACGTGCTTAGTTGAATTGATTCTTTTATTCAAACTCTTGTAATTTTAGAGCCCCACCATTTTGATGATGATCAGTGATTTTTTCTTTGTGTTTACGCACCTGAGAATCAAGCTTATCCGTGAGATTGTCGATAGTGGCATACATGTTATCCGAATCGGCATGGGCGTGCATGGTAACTCCCTTGGCATTCACCGTGGCTTCTGCCTTATGATGAATTTTTTCTACATGTAGCACAACGTCAATACTGTTTAAGTGATCGAAATGCCGTTCTATACGCTGCATTTTTTCTCCTATGTAATGCTTCATAGAATCGGTTAGGTCTATTTGATGTCCAGATATTGTTAACTGCATTTAGTTCTCCAATGTTATGAGGCCCTCGCTCCAAAAAGAGAGGTCGCGCCTCGTTTAGCAATGCACATTTCGCCTAGATTCGAAAAGGTGGAAATAAGTGATACTGGCATAGCATGGCAAATAGTTTTTGCTTGGATTGACTCCAAATTTAAACCTATCCAGATCTGAGGTGTCACCACGATACTGGCCCTCAGTGATTCAGCGATTTGCGCTGATTGGATGGTGCTATATGCATGCTTTCGCGATACTTGGCCACCGTGCGTCTAGCGATAATGTGCCCTCGTTGTTCTAATTCTTTAGTGATTTTACTGTCGCTTAATGGTTTCTTCTTTGATTCGGCAGCCACCATTTTTTTTATCAACGATCGAATTGCCGTAGAGCTAGAAACCGTCCCATCAGTAGTGTTTAGCGCAGTAGAAAAAAAATACTTAAGTTCATAAACCCCTCGTGTGGACAGCAAATATTTACCTGACGTGGCACGTGAAATAGTTGATTCGTGTAGATCTAAGTCTTCGGCGATATCGGCTAGCGTCATAGCTTGCATTTCTTCGTCACCGCCTTCGAAAAACCCTTGTTGACGCTCGACGATACTCTGCGCTACCAGCAACAAGGTATCGTAGCGCCCCATTAAACCTTTGATAAAAGCCTTAGCCTGAATCAGGTTGTTCTGAATAAACTCACTGCCTTGCTTGTCTAGTTTGTTCTTATTTGTGCCTTTTAAAAGTTCGGAATAGGTTCGATTTATTCGCAGTTTTGTTTGGTTTTCTGAATTTAGTTGTGCCACCCACTGATTATTTTGTTTTTTAACAATCACGTCAGGTACCACATAATCCTGATGATGACTGCTAAACTGCGTGGTAATTCGAGGGTTTAAATCAGTAATAATTTCTAAGGTCGCGGCAAGCGTTTCATCATCTATCTGAAGTTGTTTTTTCAAGCGACTGTAGTCGTGAGTACCTAATAGGGCGAGATGCTCCTGTAGCAGTTTCTTTGCGAGATCATAATTTCGCGAATTTGAGTGAAAATAGTCAAGTAAAATTAGCAAGCGCTCTTTGAGGTCGCAAGCACCAACGCCAACCGGTTCCAGTGTTTTCAAAAAATTAAGCATGGCCCCCAATTCGTCCTCGTCGATTTCGAGGCCGGGATCCAATAGGTTCACGATTTCCTCTGGCGAGGCCGTTAGATAACCTTCGTTATCAAGACTGTCTATTAAAGATCCAAGTATTAATTTATCTCTTTGCGATAGGTTCGTCATTTGGACTTGCCACCCTAAACTCTCCGACAAGGTTTCTTTATAGGCAATAAACTGCGTGAATTCAGCTTCAGGATCACGGTTGTGCGTGGCTCTAATGGGAGTTTCAATCCTTTGGGTTTCGAAAGATTGAGCTAGGTTTTGTTCCGCGATCAAGTGGTCGCTGCGTTCAATTTCAACCGAGGGGTCTGCCGCTTCTGCAATGGGTTGAGGAACGCTATCTATTTCACTGGCTATCTGGCTAGTTGCAGATTCTTGCGATTGTTTTGACTCGTCGATCTCAGTCTTTTCAACGCGCTCCAGCAAGGGGTTAGCGTCTAATGCCGTTTGAATTTCCTGTTCAAGGTCTAAAGAGGGT
Source organism: uncultured Gammaproteobacteria bacterium (assembly GCA_964549895.1). GTDB lineage: Bacteria > Pseudomonadota > Gammaproteobacteria > Arenicellales > Arenicellaceae > Arenicella. Next base: position 4,162 of record CAZJWW010000023.1, on the reverse strand, counting down.
AGTTGTAAAAGCTTGAGAGACTGCTTTAGCTGAGGGGTCAGCGTAAGTTGAGGAGATAATTTTAGTTGTAAAGCTTGCTTCATACTATGATGCGCTTCCAAGTGCTCTGTGAGCCAGGGTCTCGCGCCGTACATTTCCGCATTAAAAATAAAGACCTGCCAGTCAATATGGTTTAAAAATTAAGAGTTAAAGAGCTATAAATAAGTAAAATCCCTCGCTAACTGCCTACATCCATTGTAGACAGTTCTAAGAAAGTTTTCCATCGAAAATAGAATATGCTGACTTTATATTCTATATCTTAAATTTAGATCCCAGATAAACGTCGCGAACACCTTGATGGCTCAATATTTGTTTTGCTGTTCCTTCTGTTAAAACTGATCCCTCTGTCAAAATGTAAGAATGATCGCAAATATCCAATGTTTCGCGCACATTGTGATCGGTAATGATTATGCCAATGCCGGAACTTCTAAGGAAATCGATAATCTGTTGAATATCACCGACTGAGATGGGGTCGATACCTGCAAATGGTTCGTCCAGCAAAATAAAATACGGCCGCAGCGCAATAGCCCGGGCAATTTCCGCACGTCGCCGTTCTCCCCCAGATAAGGATATTCCAAGGGCTTTACGTTTGTGACCGATATTGAATTCTTCTAACAGTTGTTCTACTCGACGCCGTCGTATTTCGGGTGCAAGGGTCTTATCGGTTTCCAGTACCGCCATCAAGTTTTCCTCAACGGTCAGTTTGCGAAAAATAGAGGGTTCTTGTGGTAGATAGCCGATACCCAATTTTGCGCGTGAATGCATTGGCAAATGACTGATATCCTGGCCATTTAACATAATGCGTCCGCTGTTGCTGCGCACTAATCCAACGATCATATAGAAGCTGGTAGTCTTGCCAGCACCATTTGGACCTAGTAAGCCGACAACTTTGCCGCTTTCTACCGACATATTGATCTTTTTTACAACCTGCAAACCTTTATAGCTTTTGCATAAGTCCTTTGTTTCAAGGGTGCTCATTATTTATGTCTTACCCACTTTTTATTTCTACCCACTTCGCCAAGCAATGCTAATCGCTACTATATTACTGATTTCAACTATTGTAATTGTATTGAGTTGAATGTTTTTACTGTGCCACTATTTTGGTTGAATAATCAAGCGAGAACGACCAGAGCGCGTTGGCTCGGGTTGCGGCAGCTTATCTTGTACTGTCTCTTCACTCACACTATTTTCTACTCGTTTCGTGGTGCTCGTTTGCGTAGCAGGCGCATCTTGTGGAATTGGGTCGTCAGCAAATGGGTCGGCAATTTTGCGTCTTGGTGTCGGTTGATCAGACGTCGGTTTAGCGCCTTTAGTGCCCAATTGGCCCCTACCACGAACTTTTAAGGTATCAGTCGCCATATTATAAACAATAGTATCACCGCGTGCCGTGTCACCACCTTGACGCAAAGCCGCTTGACCAACAAGTGTGAGGGTGTTGGCGCTTTGATCTACGATGATTTTTTTTGCCCAGCCCTCAACATCATCGGGTTTGTTATCTGGTCTCTGTTTAAAGCGAGCCAAAGAACCCCAAAGCGTAGCCGTATCCAGTTCACCGTCTTTGTATATAGCATGTAGTTTATCTGCCTTGAGGCGCAAAGTGCCTTGGACGGCTAATACGTTGTCTACATAAGTTCTGGTACCTTTCTGGAAATCGAATTCGATATCATCGGCTTCGATGTCTGCGGGTTGATCACGGTCAGACTTTAGTGCCTGCGCTTGCGTTGATATTAAGCCGCTAACCAGAATGACAAATAGAAATTTTAAGGAAAAGAATTGTTTGATCATGGCGATTTAACTGATGCTAATCATTTTTATTATCCACAAGCACCAAAATATACCACAACAAGCTGACTCCAAGCTGAACGCGAGCAATTATTTACGCTAATTGATGAGCCTAGGCCTTACAATAATCCGGCTTTGGTTTCTTTATCCAGCAAGATACGCATGCGCTTTGATTTCATAGTGCCGCCAGGCGAATTATCATCGGCTTCGAAAACTACTTTGACATTGCCCGTCAATATTATTTCATCACCCGATGATGACATCCAACCGTTGTCAGCGTAAGTATGGCGTGGAGCGACACCTTCTTGGTATTCAATCACATGCGGATAGTCGAACAGCGCCGTATCGTCATCTGGGAAGTGCGCCATGCGTTCTGCCTCAATCACAAAACGACGCTTGCCATTTTTATCCAAGCCAGTGGCAGTAAAGTTTTCTATGTAATAGTCGGGATCGTGTCGAGTATCAAAATTTTGCGACTCGGCTTCCTCTTGAATCCATGAGTCTTGCAGTAGAATTCCAAACAAGCCTATAGAAGCTAAGATAGAGATATAAAGAAGTGACTCAAACTGTTTCACGATCTTTTACTGGCTAGAGATACCGAGTGGGTAGCTGTCTTGGCTATAGAGTAATACATCGCAGATCGCTCTAACCGCGCCGTTGCCCCCAGTGAGAGGTGCCACCCAATCGGCTTTATCTTGGACAATAAAATGTCCATTGGCCACTGAGAACTTAAGGCCGCATTCCTGCATGACGGGTAGGTCAATGACGTCATCTCCGGTAAAGCAACATACTGAACCATCAATTTTCAAATTTGTTAGGAGTTCGTGGAATACCGCGCGTTTATCTTCTACCCCCAAAAAACAGTGTTTTATATTTAGGTCTTTAAGTCGAAATTGCAATGCCTGTGAAGCGCGTGCAGAGATGACGCCTACCTCAATTCCGGCTGTTTGTAACATTTTTAAGCCATGACCATCGAGCGCATGAAAGACCTTAGTTTGTTCACCACTCGCGCCGTAATGAAGTTGACCGTCGGTGAGCACACCGTCTACGTCGAATAGAGCTAACTTTATGTCTTTGGCTTTACCAAGCACCTCATTGGGAACCAGATAGGGCAATTTGGGTAAGACATTTTTTTGCATCTTTATAATACGCCTGCGCGCAGTAAATCCTGCATATTGAGGGCTCCAACGAGTTTTTGATCCACCGTAACCAATACGCCATTAATTTTGCTGGTTTTCATCATAGCCACTAATTCAGCGGCCAAAATATCGGGCCGCACGGTAACTGGATCTACCGACATAATTTCTCTAATTTGTGTGTTTAAGTCTATTTCGTGTGCCAGCGTTCGGCGTAAATCACCGTCAGTATAAATACCGAGCAACTTATCTTGTTGATCGACAATAGCGGTCATGCCTAAGCCTTTACCCGTCATCTCAACCAACGCATCAGACAGCAATGCATCCTCGCTCACTCTAGGGATATCCGCTTCTTTATGCATAATGTCTTCCACATACATCAGTAAGCGTCGGCCTAGTGTACCGCCTGGGTGTGAGCGTGCAAAATCACTTTCGTCAAAGTCTCGGGCATTAAGCACTGCTATCGCGAGTGCGTCGCCCATCGCTAAGGTTGCGGTGGTGCTCGCTGTAGGTGCAAGATTCATTGGGCAGGCTTCTTGTTCTGTCGGTACATTGATAAATACATCAGATAACTCAGCCAAGGTGGATTGCGCCGCACTGGCCATTCCGATTAGTGGTATGCCCATGCGTTTGATGATCGGCAATATCATGAGCACTTCTGATGTCTCACCAGAATTGGAAATAGCGAGTACAATATCTTTTGGGGTGATCATCCCTAGATCACCGTGACTCGCTTCGCCAGGGTGTACAAAGAACGCGGGCGTCCCAGTGCTTGCTAAAGTAGCGGCTACCTTATTGGCAATATGCCCCGATTTACCCATTCCGGTAACAATGACGCGACCTTCGCAAGCGAGTATTGTTTGGCAAGCGGCTTCAAAAGTGTGGTCGAGGTTTTGCAGCTGAATGTTGATGGCATTCGCTTCAATTTTTAACACTTCTCGTGCGGAGTCTAGAAAGGCTATTTTGCTCATGGCGGTACTTTATCGTTGCCAGAATCGGATATCAATCAAGTTTCTTGGATTGCCGTCACTTTAAAAGGCCTTGGTGAGAAACAATATTTTGGTTTTATGGCTTTCGATTTGTGACTTTTAGCTATGGGCATTCATGGTAGAACCAATCAGGTATATTAAATAGCCGAAATAGCCGACTAACATAATGCCCCCTTCGTGGCGACTGAATGCGCCTTTAGTTACTGCAAAGATAAA
>CAZJWW010000022.1:0-27227 GCA_964549895.1 uncultured Gammaproteobacteria bacterium | reverse complement strand
ACCCCCTGCTTTGGATTTACTCGTTTTTCCAATCATACGCGCTCAAATTCATACGTTTTCAAATTCAAAGTTCAATTATCTATGCTTAAGTTACCCCTAGTTTTGCGAGATCCGACGGTTGTGAGAAAGCCAATAGTTGAGATTCTTTCAGAATCGCAAGGATTTATAGCATATGCTTTTTTAATTCTTTACTGAGCCGCTTTTGCATGCGCCTCTACGGCAAGCCAAACGCGCATCAAATTTCCACCAAGTATCTTCTCAATCGTTTTTTCTGAGTAATTTTTATCTAACATAGCCTGTACCAAATTTGGATACGTCGACACATCCTTGAGACCTACAGGTAGTGAATCCCCGACGCCATCGTAGTCGGAGCCTAAGCCAACATGGTCCTCACCGATGAGCTTTACGGCATAGTCAATATGCTCCATAACTTTATCGAGATCAGCAAACGGAAGTGGATTATCCTCTCTGTAAGCGTCATTAAAATTTCTGGCTGCTTCACTATCGGGACCAAACTTATCAATAATTTTAGTGCGGAATTCACTTCGCGTATCGGACCATTCACGCGCCTTAGCATCGACAAAGGTGGAACCAAAATTAATCATAATCACGCCGTCATTTTCGGCCAGCGCTTTAATCATGTCATCATCCATATTGCGTTCAAAGCCTGGCGTAAACTTGCGCAGCGAGGAATGTGAGGCGATGACTGGCGCTTTTGAAATCTTGAGGACATCATATAGGGCTTCATCCGAGACGTGCGAAATATCCACCATGATTCCAAGACGATTCATCTCGGCTACTACCTGCTCACCAAACGCGCTCAAACCGCCCCATTGATAATTTGCATCGTAAGAAGAGTCACTGATGTCATTACTTTTAGAGTGTGTGAGAGTGATGTAACGAATTCCTCGGTCATAAAAGACTTTCAGGTTATCCAGCTTGCCGTTCAAAGGTGCTCCATTCTCCATACCCAAGGCTAAGGATATGAGACCATTTTTAAACTGCTCAGTCACCTGTTGAGGCGACGTGGCGATGGCAAAACTATCTGGAGCACGGGCCACGATTGCTTCAACAGAGTCAATTAATTTATGCGCGCGCATTGTCGATTCTTCAGTGCCGTCTAAATTCGCTGGCACATAAATCGACATAAAAGGTGCATTTAAACCGCCTTCTACTGCCCGAAGATAATCGAAATCTCCACCCTCGGTGGCTTTCGTCACGTCCACCCAACCCTTATACAATCGATGCGGCACATCAATATGGCCATCGGCGATAATCATGTTTTTAGCAATGCTAATCGCACGCTGCGAAGCCGTAAATTGTTTAGCTTCAGCCGCAAGCAAATCGCTCGTCGCAGCTGCCATCAAAACACTTAAGGTATAGTAAATTACGATTCTATATTTCATTTTTCTAACTCTTAGGACCAAGATTTTATATAACTTGAAGGGAAACTTCGAAAATAGTCACGACATGCTAATCGCAGCCACAATTTTAAACCAAGATTATACTCAAAATGGAAAAAATCTGACCTTCCCAATGAAAATACAATCTGGGTGAGCTAATTTTATTCTAAGCGGTGGCAAGCCCCTAGTTTACTAGACAACTAATAGCTTCTCATAATACTGCTTTTCATACTCGACGGGTGAGACGCCATCGTTGTTTCCATGACGTCTCTTTGGGCTCGCTAGCCAAGCGTATAAACCACTGCGATTAATCTGCATGATGCGGCACATTGAAGACACTTTAAAAACGGTGAGTCGTGATTTTATGAACGTGTACTTTTCTTTGACCCCACGGCAAAGTACACCGCGGCTTACTTTAAGATGTCGCTCTCTTCAGTCACTCGTCGTAACTGTGCTCGAAGTTTACGCAGTTCATCTTGTTGCGTATCTATGGTTTTATGCTGTGAGCTGGATTTACCATACTTATCAATCCAGTTATGGATACTCTTAGTTGTAACACCCAATCGTTCAGCGACATCACTGATCTTATAATTACGTTAATTTTAACGCGATTAAGTGTCTAGAATACTAGGGGCTTGCCAAAACTTACATCGCGTGTTTTAGAAAAATTGGCTACTGTAATAGACTTCTAGTAACCTTGTACTTAATCAAAGCAAAAAAGGCCTCGTAACATGAAGTTAATAACATTTCTTATTTATTTATCATCCATTTTACTTAGCGCAACTTGCTATGCGAAGGATTTAACACAAAGCGATGTTGATAAAATAATTAAAACTGCACCTATTATCGTCGAGTGGTTTGAGAATAATAAAGGCACGTTGTCTAAAAGCGCCATAAAAATAGTGGGCGATGGCACATTTGATGGCAATTTACATCAAGCATTTGGAAAGATTGTTGTAAACGATGACACCGCAAGTGCTTTTTTTGAATCTACCGCAATCTCTAACGGTTTTAAATCATATCAAGAATTTGCTCAGTTAGCGGATCGCGCATACTCGTTGTTGGCTGTAAACACAATGATGTCGGTGAGTGCATCTTTTGGAAAGGATGAAAAAGTTGAAAACGTCTTCGAATACTTAAAGTTAGACAGTACACCTGCAGATGAGAAAACCAAACTTGAAGGTTATCTTCCAGATATGTACGAGAGACTTAACGCCGATCCAATGGACTTACCCATTGTTTTAAAGAATTTTGATTCGCTTAAAGCTGAATTAATTCGATAGTTAGCAAGGAGATTTACCTTTTTTTCATGAAATGGACAACAATTGTAATGGGCGGGATTTGGGCGATAGATTCGAGAATATATTAGGGGTTAAAAAAACGTATTTAAAAAGGAGTTCGCGAACTAAATCAAGGATTGACCAAAAGCTGTAACATTAGCTTGTTATGGTTCCGACTAAGTGTGTAGTGCATTTATACGCGGATCTTATTATCGATTGTAAAATTCAAACATAAACGCGAATTTTAGCGCTGGGACAGATACTAGAATTACCCCTATACACGCAAAGTGTTCACATAGCCTTGGTATCCACACTGATTAATGTCTGAGACAGAACAATGACCAAAAAAGTAGGCATCAACGGCTTTGGCCGCATCGGTAGATTAGCTTTTCGTATTGGCTCGAACATAGATAAATTCGAATTTATCCGTATCAACGATCCTTCAAGTGATGCTGTAACATTGTCACACCTTCTCAACTTTGATTCCGTACACGGCCAATGGGCTCATGAGGCGAAATCGAGTGGCTCAGATATTGAGATCAATGATCATAGGATTAACTGCAGCCACAATACGCAGATAAGCGAGAGCGACTGGTCGAATTGCGATTTAGTGATCGACGCATCGGGAAAGTTCAAAAGCCAAGCGTCTCTACAAGCCTATTTTGATCAAGGCGTAAAGCGCGTTTTAGTTACCGCTCCTATCAAGGAAGATGGCGTTCCAAATATCGTTATGGGGGTGAACCAAGCGCACTATGATCCCCATCAGCATCGCATAGTGACTGCCTCTTCTTGCACTACCAATTGCATTGCTCCCGTAGTTAAGGTAATTCATGAAAAGCTTGGGATTCGCCATGGTACGATCACCACGATTCACGATATTACTAATACACAAAGGATTCTTGATGCCCCACACAAGGATCTGCGCCGCGCACGCGCCTGCGGTATGAGCTTAATCCCTACCACCACTGGTTCGGCCACCGCCATCTCGCAAATATTTCCTGAATTAAAGGGCCGATTGAATGGCCATGCGGTGCGAGTGCCAATCGCCAATGCGTCTTTAACTGACTGCGTGTTCGAGCTACAAGGTAAAACCTCAGTCGCCGAAGTTAACGAGTATTTAAAACAAGCCTCAGCCACTTACCTACAGGGTATTTTAGGTTATGAGGAACGCCCATTGGTATCAATCGATTATAAAAGCGACCCCAGATCGAGCATTGTTGATGCGCTGTCAACCATGGTGATCAACGATACCCAGTTGAAACTGTACCTGTGGTACGACAACGAATGGGGTTATTCAAACCGTGTCGTGGAACTGGCCCAACTTATCGTCGGCCGAGGTTTAGATTGAGCTTTGAACTTACCCGTGGACTGAAGGTTTAGATTTAGCACTAATTAATTTAACCTTTAGATTCCTTCATGCTTACAATGAACACCATCATCGATACTCAAGCCCAAATTCGTCAGTACATTCTGATAACTGGTAATTACTGGGCGTTTACGTTGACTGATGGCGCATTAAGAATGTTGGTGGTGCTGTATTTTCATCAACTGGGATACGCACCACTCGACATCGCTTTATTATTTATATTTTATGAAGCTTTTGGAGTAGTCACTAATCTTGTTGGCGGCTGGTTAGGGGCTCGTTTAGGCTTAAACAAAACCATGAACCTAGGACTATTTTTGCAAATAGTCGCGCTCAGTTTGTTGCTGGTACCGGCAAGCTATCTAACGGTAGCTTGGGTGATGGCCGCACAGGCTTTATCGGGTATTGCCAAAGACCTAAACAAAATGAGCGCCAAGAGCGCGATCAAACTGCTGGTACCATCGAATAAAAGTGGTCGTCTTTTTAAATGGGTAGCACTGCTGACCGGTTCCAAAAACACTCTGAAGGGTGTGGGCTTTTTTCTCGGCGGCTTATTATTATCTGTATTCGAGTTTCGCGGCGCGATTCTAATAATGGCGGTGGGTTTACTACTGGTTTGGGGTGTTAGCGTATTCAAGTTAAAACGAGATATTGGTCGCAGCAGAACCAAACCTAAATTCACGACAATTTTCTCCAAAAACAAATCAATAAATACTTTATCAGCCGCCAGGATGTTTTTATTTGGTGCGCGTGATGTTTGGTTTGTTGTAGCGCTGCCAGTGTTTTTGAATAGCGAACTCGATTGGTCACACAGATCTGTTGGCGGGTTTTTCGCAATTTGGGTAATTTTATACGGAGTCGTTCAGGCATTCACACCGAAGTTATTGAACAGGGGCAATCAAACACGGTCGAATAGCAAATCAGTGATAACGTGGGCGCTGCTACTGTCGATGGTTCCGTTTTTAATTGCTTTTAGCTTGCTGCAGTATCAATGGCCAATTCAAACCATTATCGTCGGCGGCTTATTGGTCTTCGGTGGCCTATTTGCTATTAACTCTGCACTCCATAGCTTCCTAATTGTTCAATATGCTTCCGCCGATAGCATCTCGCTTGATGTCGGTTTTTACTATATGGCTAACGCCATGGGTCGATTATTGGGTACCGTGCTCTCGGGATTACTGTATCAATTGTATGGACTCGAAATTTGTTTAATATTTTCAGGCGTATTTATACTAATAGCGGCATTTGTGTCTTTGAATTTAGAAAAACCACCGGTGGTATCAACACCCGTCTAAATATTATCTGATCAGATTTTATGGGTAGCCAATCTACGAAGTCTCTAATTAGATAAACTACCATTTACACTCACCAGCCGATTACCATAAAATACTGCGCCTTATAAGAATATTTAAGTTTAAGGTACACTCCGATAATAATGGTGCTTCAACTGAACGAATATCAAGACCGAATTGAACAGGTGCTGGATACAGTGCTGAATCATTCGGATACCCCTGATCTTTTGCAAGCATCCATGCGTTACTCGACGTTGGACGGCGGAAAACGTGTGCGTGCAATGTTGGTATATGCTGCTGGCCTTGCCTTAGAGGCGCCTCTCGGCAGACTCGATAGCGTCGCCGCGGCATTGGAATGCATACACAGTTACTCCTTGATTCATGATGATCTACCTGCCATGGACGACGACGATTTAAGGCGCGGTAAAGCAACCAACCACAAGGAATTCGATGAGGCCACTGCGATACTTGCGGGTGATGCATTACAAACGCTGGCGTTTGAATTAATCAATGAAGAAAAATCGCTGTCTGATCACCAAGCTAGGCAAATCACTACAATGCTAACCAAATACGCGGGTCGGGTAGGTATGGTGGGCGGACAAATGTTAGATATGCAAGCTGAGAAGCAAAGCCTGAGTCGCGAAGAATTGGAAAACGTGCACTCACGTAAAACAGGGGCTTTAATTCGAGCTGCTGTTATGGGTGGGGCTTTGTGTGCCGACCATGCGTCAATAGAAAATCTAGAGGCATTCGATCAATATGCGAAGAAAATTGGTTTGGCATTTCAAGTGATTGACGATGTATTAGATATAGAATCCAGCACCGAAACGTTAGGTAAAACCAGTGGTGCCGACCAAGCGCTGGGAAAATCCACCTACCCTGCTTTATTAGGCTTAGGCGCTTCTAAAAAACTGGCTCAAGATCTGTATCAGGATGCCCTGGCAAGCATCTCGATTATTGACGGTAATACTGAAATGCTGGCCAACTTAGCTTCGCTGGTTGTGAGCCGTAAAAAATAAACCTTATCTGCATCTCAATAAGTGTTTATCTGAACAGCCTTAAACATGCTCAATCAAAAAGGAACTGGTAGTACGGTAGTTGTTAGCGCACTGAAAGCCGAAAGCCAAACCTTACAACCACACGCAAATATATTAGACTTGCAGATCAGTGGCATGGGAGCAGCAGCGGTTGATCGCTGTCTTAACGAGCTGACCACTGAAAACATTTCTGGACTGGTCAGTTGGGGCGTGTGTGGCGCCTTGCAACCGACGTTAAAACCCGGCGATTTAATTATCCCTACAACGGTGATGAATCAAAACAAACAAACTTTTGAATGCGATAATGATTGGCGCCAGGAAATTCTAAATACTTTGCCAAATCCACAGCAAAACTCAGCCTTCAGCAGTGCCTTTACCGACAGCCTTCTTGCTGACAGCGAAACCGTGGTCGCGACGCCCGATGCAAAAATGATGCTAGCTGATTCTGGCGGTGCCGATGCGGTCGATATGGAGAGTTTTGCCATTGCCAATTTTGCCAACGAACACAAGATTCCATTTGTAATAGTCCGTGCCGTCATTGATACCATTGACGATACGCTACCGAGCTCCACTGCGTTTAAACCAGGTCAATCGTCGGCGTCGGCAAATACGGTGCTAAAGGCGATTACTAACCCATATCAGTGGCTTGCTCTGATGCGCACTGGCAAGCAATTTTCAACCGCCTTGGCCAGTTTAAAAACACTTGCAGACGGTTCGATCGATGCCCTTTGCTTGCCTTGCAATCAAGCTGTTTCTAAAAAAGGCTACTCCAAGTGACCCAACCGAAAATTAATATCTGGGTAGCCAGTTGGGTCACGCTTTGTGCTCGCCACGCAAAATCGGTTTGCTTTTTGTTTGTGGTGCTGTGTGTTTTGATGGCGAATTATACGGTCGAAAACTTAGGTATTAATACCAAAACCACTGATATGTTGTCTGAGAAATTAGCTTGGCGACAAAATTTGATCAAACATGAAGAATACTTCCCCTATCTAACGGATACGCTGGTCGCCGTTATTGATGCGCAAACTCCAATGCTGGCGCTCCAGGCACGAGACAATTTAGCCGCTGAGCTGCGTGAGCGTAAGGATCTTTTTGATGAGGTTTATTTGCCAGGCGGGGGCGAGTTTTTTCGTCAACATGGATTGCTTTATCTGGAGTTAGAAGAACTCGATGAACTCACAGAGCAGCTCGCTAAAATTCAACCTTTTTTGGGCCGCTTGCAACGAGGCGAACGTCTTAGCGGCTACTTGAATTTACTCGAACAAAGCTTAGTTAACTCGGACGAAGTTGATCCAGACTCGGTGAAAAATTTGCTATCGCGCACTGCGATCGCAGTGAGTGCAGTTCAACAGCAGCGGTTTCATCGCATGCGCTGGAATAATGACGGTAGTACTCGGCAGCTCATCATATTGAAACCAAAGCTAGTATTCGAACAGTTGTTACCTGCCAAACAATCCATTCAAGCTTTACAGGATGTGGCCATAGAACAGAATCTCACCGAGCCCCACGGTGTTAACGTGCGTCTAACAGGAACTATTGCTTTGCAAAGCGATGAATTAAAGCTGCTCGCTGGCAGTATGCCACTGAGTGGGTTAATTGCCTTGGTGTTGGTGAGCTTAGTGTTGTTTTTTGCCATGCGCCATCCCATCTTGATTCTAAGCTCAGTTACAACCTTGGTAGTTGGCCTAATTATTACTGCGGCATTTGCGGCATTTGCGGTAGGCCAGCTAAACCTTGTATCCGTCGCGTTTGCTATTTTATTTATTGGTTTAGGGGTGGATTTTGCGATTCATTTTTGCCTGCGCTATAAAGAACTGATAAAGGAAAATATTGAGCATATAGCGGCACTTCGCGAAACAGGTAATGACGTGGGTGCGTCTTTATTGCTGTGCGCCATCACCACGTCAGCCGGCTTTTTTGCGTTCATACCCACGTCATTTAAGGGGGTTTCTGAACTCGGCGTTATCTCCGGAGCAGGCATAATAATCAGCCTGATTACCACACTTAGTTTACTACCAGCACTGCTAAGTTTAAGCCCTATCAAAACCCCGGCCTTATTCGATAAAGCGAATAAATTTGCCCGTACCACAGGCGCACTGAGCCAAAATATCGTTCGTGACCCCAAGCGTAGCAAGCGAATATTAGTTGGTTTTTCGATTTTGATCATCGCCTGTCTGTGCACGGTGCCGTTTGTTTCTTTTGATAATAATCCAATGAATCTTCGATCACCGAAAAGTCAGTCAGTGTCTGCCTATCTTGACTTACTAAATGATGCCAGCACTTCTCCCCTGTCTCTCAGCGCAATCAATTCCAACCTTGAAGAATTGAACGAAATACAAGCTCGGTTACAGTCCTTAGATACCGTAGAGCGTGTGGTCGGTTTTGGAGATTTTGTGCCGCAGGAACAAGACGATAAATTGGATAGTTTCGCTGATTTAGAATTTATTCTAGGTGGTCGAATCTCAAGCGAACATAACTCTGACAGCGAAACACCCGAGCAGCAACTAGCGGCCATTAGTAGCTTGATAGAAGCTCTAGAGAGACAAGGTTTGCAAAATGATTCGGATGTTTATGGAGACATCCATCAAAAATTATCAAGCTTGAGAAGTGATTTGCAGCAACAGCCCTTAAATCAACAGGTCGCAGTGCTCAATCAATTAAGCGAGAGTTTATTGAGTGATCTATTGGCGCAAATCCAACTGATTCAAGATGGATTAACCAGCAATGGTGTAAGCGAAGCCACACTACCAGAAGAATTGGTCAAGCGCTGGAAATCAGATAACGGCTACTACAAAATTCAAATATTGCCCAGCGTTGATATGTCAGATAATGCAGAAGCTGGGAAATTTGTGCGCTCGGTAACAGCATTGGCACCCAATGCAACGGGGGCATCAATGGTGAATTACGAAGGTGGTCAAGCTATTGTTCAATCGTTTCAACAGGCCTTTGCTTCAGCTTTCGTACTCATTTTCTTACTGTTGCTGCTATTGTTGCGCAAACTGGGCGATGCCGTTCTAGTACTCACACCACTGATATTGACCGCACCCTTGATTGTGGCGGTAACGGTTCTTCTCGGCACTTCATTTCACTACGCCAACGTTATCACCTTGCCACTACTACTCGGCATCAGCGTGGATAACGGTGTACATATAGTTCATAGGGCGCGTCATGCATTGCCTAGTTCCCGTGATTTACTGGCGAGCAGTACCGGTAGAGCCGTGGTATTCAGCGCATTAACCACGGTGGTGAGTTTTGGTAATTTAGCGTTTTCTCCCCACGTAGGTACGGCCAGTATGGGCTTGTTATTAACCATTGGTATGATTTGTAGCTTGTTTTGTACGCTTTTGTTACTACCCATTTTATTGCATCGATTTATAAAGGCAGATAGTCACTGATGACCACACTGATTACGGGCGCATCTGGATTCGTTGGCAGCGCGGTTATGCGAAAATGCTTAGCACGCGGTGAAAACGTGCGCGTATTAGTTAGGGAAAATAGCAATCGAGCTTTGATTAGCGAACACCCTGTGGAGGTTGTGGTGGGAGATTTAACCAATCAAGCCTCTCTCAAACTCGCCTTAGAAAATTGCCAATACCTCTATCACGTTGCTGCGGATTATCGATTGTGGAGTAAAGATCCAACCGAGCTCTATAAAAGCAATGTCGATGGTACCCGCAACATTATGTTGGCCGCCTTGAGTCAAGGCGTTGAGCGAATTGTTTACACGAGCTCTGTAGCAACTTTGGGTTTAAACAAAGATGGTTCTCCCGCGAATGAAAACACGCCTGTGTCGCTTGAAGATATGGTTGGCGACTATAAAAGATCCAAGTACTTGGCAGAGCGCGAAGTTGACAAATTAATCACTACGCAAAATCTACCAGCCGTAATTGTAAACCCATCAACACCCGTTGGGGCCGGCGATATTAAGCCTACTCCTACCGGGCAAATGATCTTGGATGCGGTTACCGGACAAATGCCTGCCTATGTTGATACTGGCCTAAATATTGTTCATGTCGACGATGTCGCCGATGGTCATCTGGCAGCAATGGATAAAGGAGTAATTGGCGAACGCTACATACTCGGCTCGGCCGATATGACGTTGCAGGAAATACTAAGTTGTATCTTTAACGAAATCGGCCAAAAACCGCCGAAGATAAAACTGCCGCACAATCTGATTCTTCCTGTGGCTTGGGTAATGGAACGAATTGCCGCAATTACCGGCGTGCCCCCGCGGGTAACTGTTTCAGGGGTACAACTTGCCAAAAAAATGATGTTCTTCTCGCACGCCAAAGCTAGCGAAAACCTTGACTATTCACCTCGCCCCGCCAAAGCTGCGCTAAGCGATGCCGTGCATTGGTTTCAAGATTTTACTGAATCCTAAAATCAGTTATCATAGCGAAAAATTAAAACGTAATATTTAATTCGTAATTACGGTCTTAATCCTTAACAGCCAACGCTTAGTTTTTCATAACGCATTTCATGGGGTATGAGGAGTTTACAGTTAGGCGAGTAAATTTAGATACCATCTAGAATTTAGATACTATCTAGAACAAAAATTTATCCGCAGAACATGCGGTGTAACATTCATCTAAGCCAAATTCAACAATATAAGTTTTAGTACAAAAGCGGTTTCAGTATAAGTTGTTAACCAATCGCAAGTGCTAAAATGGCAGATATTCGAGTAGCTTTGTAAAATTTATAGCAATTATATTAGCGAAACGATAAATATGGTTTTAAGCGACAAAAAGAAAGCCCAAGAACAACTTTCAACCGAGCAAGCAATAGAACGTCAAGACGAATTATTGCCTGGCGTATCGCGCACTTTCGCGTTGACCATCCCGCAACTTCCTGAGCAATTGCGAATCGCGATTACTAACGCCTACTTGTTGTGTCGAATCGCCGACACAATTGAAGATGATATCAGCCTAGATATTCAGCAAAAAAAGCTTTTTCATCAACGCTTCATAGATATAGTTAACAAAGAAGAAGCGCCCCATGGTTTCGCTGAAGACTTGAGCGCTCTTCTTTCGAAAAAAACCATAGAAGCAGAACGCATTTTAATACGAGAAACTGCGAATGTTGTGCAAGTAACTCATTCTCTCAACGCAACTCAGCAAGAGTCACTGATACGTTGTGTAAGAATTATGTGTAATGGCATGCCCGATTTTCAACGTGCTAATACCTCGAGCGGTTTGAGCAAAATGAATGATATGGATCGCTACTGCTATTATGTGGCGGGCGTAGTGGGAGAAATGCTCACTGAACTGTTTTGTGATTACTCTGTTGAAATCAACAAGAACAAAACTGAAATGATGCGCCTTTCCACATCTTTTGGTCAGGGCTTGCAGATGACCAATATTCTTAAAGATATTTGGGATGATCAACAAGCCAACGCTTGTTGGTTACCACAAGAAATATTCGAACGTTATGGCTTGAATCTCGAACACCTTTCGCCTAATTCGGCCAATCACGGTTTCGCCGAGGGTATGACCGAACTCATCGGTATTGCGCACGCTCACCTTTACAATGCATTAAAGTACACTACATTGATTCCAAAACAGGAACCCGGCATACGACGTTTTTGTTTATGGGCTATAGGTATGGCGGTATTAACCTTACGCAATATTCATAACAATCCAACCTTTCTTTCCGGTCAGGAAGTTAAAATTAGTCGTCGCAAAGTGAAAGCAACAGTGGCGGCCACAAGTCTTTTTTGTTGGAGTAATCGAGCGCTTGGTATGTTGTTCAATATCGCACAACAAGGTTTACCAAAACGAAGCGGCCTGAAAATCTCCGACGGAGAGGGCTTGGTGTGAGCAGCGTAAGTAATTTACGTACTCAGAATGAGATAGTCTCTTCTGAAGCTGAACAGCTTATTTTGGTTGATACCGATGATCAGGAACTTGGTTCCGACACTAAAGAAGCCTGTCACGATGGAGAAGGTTTATTGCATCGTGCGTTTTCCGTGTTTTTATTTGATAAAGACGGCGAATTACTACTACAGCAACGCAGCGGTGAAAAACGTTTATGGCCCTTATATTGGTCTAATAGCTGTTGCAGTCATCCAAGGGTTGGCGAAACCATGAATGACGCTACGCTGCGCCGCATGCATCAAGAATTAGGCGTTACGTGCAACAATTTACAATACCTGTATAAATTCTATTACCGCGCTAATTTTGGGTCGCAGGGTTCTGAACACGAATTATGTTCGGTTTACATTGGCAGCACCACAGATGAAATAGCAGTCAATGTACATGAAATATCCGACTGGAAATTTATTAGTGCCGCCAACTTAAATGATGAACTAAATGATTCACCCGATTCGTTTACACCTTGGTTTAAGATGGAGTGGCAACAGTTAATACAAAACCATACAAAAGAGCTAGCATTACTTGGCGTTGATGTGCATCATGGCCTTTAGATTTAACTTCGTTTTATTACACTAGACTAAATACTTCAATGAGCATTCCATTCATACAACAATACCGAGTCGGGCGATATATTCTCGGCAAAAAATTAAGTCGAACTGAACGCTACCCGTTAGTGCTCATGCTTGAGCCACTATTTCAATGTAATTTAGCCTGTGCAGGTTGCGGCAAAATCGATTATCCAAAAGAGATTTTACAAAAACGCGTTGGCGTCGAAGAGGCATTAAATGCCGTGGACGAATGTGGCGCACCGATAATTTCGATTGCTGGTGGTGAACCTTTAGCACATAAAGAACTGCCGCAGATAGTTGAAGGAATGATCGAACGCAAGAAATTTGTGTATTTATGCACAAACGCTATTTTGCTTGAAAAACATATTCACGAATATCAGCCCTCACCCTATTTGACGTTTTCAATTCATCTTGATGGCCTACAAGAGCGCCATGACGAATCAGTTTGTCAGGAAGGTGTGTTTGATAAAGCCGTCAAAGCGATTAAAGTCGCGGTTAGCAAGGGCTTTAGAGTAAATATTAACTGCACATTGTTTGATGGAGAGCAACCTGGCGAAGTAGCCGAGTTTTTTGACTACGTGACTGAGTTGGGAGTAGAAGGCATTACCGTATCGCCAGGCTATAGTTATGATCATGCGCCTCGTCAGGACGTATTCCTGAACAAAAAGAAAAGCAGCAATTTGTTTCGGGAAATATTTAAGCATGGTGCCGATCGTAAAGATCGATGGAGCTTTAATCACTCATCGCTTTATTTAGATTTTTTGGCGGGTAATCAGGGCTATCAATGTACCCCTTGGAGTAATCCAACCTATAACGTATTCGGCTGGCAAAAACCTTGCTACTTATTAGTTGACGAAGGCTATTCTAAAAGCTATTCCGGATTGATGACCGAAACGAATTGGGATAACTATGGAACTGGCAAAAACCCGAAATGCGACAATTGTATGGCGCATTGCGGTTATGAAGGCACAGCGGTTAATGACATGTTCAGCAGTCCACTTAAAGCCGTTAAGGTATTTATGAAAGGCCCTAAACTAGAGGGCGAAATGGCGCCGGCTTTGCCAATCATGTACGAACGTAATGATGCAAATCACTCCGATCAATTAAGTGCCATACCCGTGACTAAAGTAGATCAACCTGAGAATCGCCTGTAAGCAATCTCAATCATCTCGAGTCATGCGGTATTTTGCTTTTTTATTGTCAACCTTACTTACGACTTGGTCACTAACCTTACCAGTTGCAGCGCAAGAAACGCCATTAAAGGTGGTGCAAAAATTGCAAGCTGCACTAATCACTAGTGCCAGCAATCCAATTTTTTCTGAACGGCTCGAGGCCTTGTCACCCACCATTGAACAAACCCACGACTTCTCATCTATTGCACGGCTAGTCACTGGGCGTTATTGGCGCAAATTTGATGAGCAGCAACGCACCGAGTTCATAGATACATTCACGCGACTGAGCGTGATGACCTATGCCGATCGCTTCAAAAATTTAGGCGTTAGTGAATTCACTTATCTAGAAACACTAGAACAACCTCGAAATAGTAAAAAAGTGGTTTCGACTATGGTTTTAGACAGCAATGCAAATTTTGCAGAACTGAGTAATCAAAAAGAACTTTCCTTTGAATATATTTTGCGGTCTACAACTGCTGAGTCGACATCTAATCTAACCGAGAAGACTGATGAATCAGCCGATAATGGCTGGCAGATTATTAACGTTGTGGTCGATGGTATTAGTGATCTAGCACTTAAACGCAGTAACTATGTCAGTATCCTCAACGAATCCGGCTTTGATGCCTTAATCGAGGAGTTAAACCAGAAAATAACTGATGTGCAGAAAAAAACCAATCAGGGAAAACCAAAGCTAGATATCTAAAACTCAGCAAGTATTTTTTCAACTGCCTTGGTTTGCCTTTCACACTCATTTAATGTCCGAGGAACATTTAAACGTTTACCAATGCCAGCATTGCCACCATCACGCACCTTGGCCGCTACCTGATTTAATGGTTTGCAAGCTTTACTCATAATTGCTTCGGCTTGTTCCAACTCAATCAGCCGAGCTTCTGAAAGAGAATCATCACTGCTTAGCAAAATTAATTGTGATACGAGTTGATTATGATATCGAAATACATCTTGAGCGCGCTGACGTAAATCTGAACTTATACGACCAGTTGTACAAGCACTCAGACCGGCAACGAGCACCCCGAGTAAAAACAGATTAAAATTGTTTTTTTTATTTATTTTTGATCTAACCATTTTCAGTCAATTTTATTTTTAAGTAAAAAGTAAATTTGGCGCAAATCTATGGAGGAACTGAGGCCTTACAAAAATTCAAGCCCGATAGTTTATTACGGTAGTATTTTATAACCACTAGCATTCTACTCTACCGCCAATCTCTACCGCCAATCTATACCACGATTGAAAACTGACAAACCATAGACTTCAGGAATAAACGAAATATACTTTACATATGACTAACGCCTATTCTCATCGCCCATTTTACTATCGAGCAACTAATGTACTCGGCGGCCTGGGAGAGCGTATAGGATTGCAACCCAACTTAAATACCGGGCATTTACTGGATAAAGCCATGCGTGCCACCAAGCTCGATGATTTTGGTGAACTAAATTTTATGAGCGGTTTCGAATTGCTTGTCCAGTCACTTACGGAAGAAGCTAAGCTCAACACCATTGGAAAGCTATCAGCGGCCACTTACTTGCACCAATTATTATGTAATCGCTTGCTCATCGAGGAAAATCGCAAAAATTTATCTGCAATCGCCAAACAAAATATTAAGCGGCCAATCTTTATTACCGGCCTGCCGCGCAGTGGCACTACATTTCTACACGCATTGTTAGCCGAAGATCCGAACACCCGTACTCCCATTACTTGGGAAGTAATGTATCCATCACCACCTCCTGAGAATACCAGCCTAACTGAAGATAAACGTATTGAGCGATGTGCAAGTGACTTAAAATGGCTAGATCGAATAGCCCCTAAATTTAATTCGATTCATGCCGTTAAAGCGCATTTGCCACAAGAGTGTATTGCGATTACAACCCATGACTTTGCCAGCATTCAGTTTCATACAACCTACAATGTACCGAGCTATCAAGCTTGGCTAGAAAATCACGATATGGAGCCAGCATATCGTTATCACAAGCGCTTTTTACAACACCTGCAAGTGCACAATAAAGGCGAACGCTGGCTATTAAAAGCGCCGGGGCACCTATTTGATCTAGCCGCGTTAATGCAAGTTTACCCAGATGCACTGATAATCCAGACTCATCGCGACCCACTTAAGGTGGTCGCCTCAATTTCCAGCCACGCAAATGTAATTCGCGCCGCGTTCAGTGACGCACTTGATCCTCATGGAATTGCGCAAGACTGGCAACGATATTGGCAACAAGCTCTAAGCCGCACCTTAGACTATCGTGATTCGAATCCGAATCAGCCTATTAGCGACGTTTATTATGCAGATTTAGTTGCCGACCCAATTTCGGTGGTTAAAAAACTATATAAAGAACTGAAAATTGAATATAGTGCGGAGTTTGAAATGGCTTTGAAGCAATATTGTAATAAGAACCCACAGAGCAAGCACAGGTACACTCTCCAAGAATTTGGTTTAGGTAAACAAAGTGTGAAAGACATGTTTGCCGACTACTATAATAATCATCAGACTTTGAACGATGCGTAATTAATTCTGTTTGACGAATATCAGGGCTAACTACTATGAACTCAATCCCACTTAAATCACCTACGGTAAAAATCAACGTTCTAAGTGCGCAATTAAATGCGACTATTAAAGCAGGTTTATCTTGGAGCGTTGAACAGCAAGACCCTGAGGGTTATTGGAACGCTAATCTCGAATCAAATTCGTGTATGGAAGCGCAATGGCTTATGGCGTTGCATTTTCTGGACATCGACGACGCAAAGAAAACCGCCGGTTTCGCGCAAGCTATTTTAGATCGACAACGTGAAGACGGCTCTTGGGAAATATATTACGACGCTCCCATGGGCGACGCTAATAGCACGATTGAGTGTTATGCCGCATTAAGACTTGCAGGTTATGACCCTAATTCAGAAGTTTTGACGAAAGCCCGTAATTGGATTCTCGAAAAAAATGCCCTGTCGAAAGCACGCGTTTTTACACGATATTGGCTTTCGTTGATTGGCGAGTGGCCATGGGAACAATGTCCGAATATTCCACCAGAAATAATCTACTTTCCAAAATGGTTCCCATTCAATATTTATAATTTTGCTAGCTGGGCGCGAGCCACCATGCTACCGATAGCATTAATGAGCGCGAAACGGGTAGCGAAACCTCTGCCCCCTGAAAAACGCTTAGACGAATTGTTCCCAGAAGGTCGTGATAACTTTGATTACACCTTGCCAAAACAGTCCAACAAAGGCTGGAGTGCTTTTTTCTACAAAGCGGATCGCGTATTACACTTTTTACAAACTAAAGGGTTAACACCCTGGCGCAAAACCGCTACTAAAAAAGTGATCGATTGGATTATTGAACACCAAGATACAGACGGTGTTTGGGGTGGAATCCAACCACCGTGGATTTACAGCGTTATGTCTTTGTATGCTCACGGCTACCCCATCGATCACCCAGTGGTAAAGAAAGGAATTAACGCACTTGATACATATTGGACTTATACGATCGGCGATGGTTTGTACATACAAGGAAGCGAGTCACCTGTGTGGGACACCTTGCTAACGCTCCTAGCTGTGCACGAATGCGATGCTGGCGCTGACTTGAGTGAGCCCATAAACAACGCGATAGATTGGGTGTTAAGTAAGGAAAATAAGACCTATGGCGATTGGTCGCAACAAACACCTAATGCCAAACCTGGCGGCTGGGCCTTTGAGCGTTCCAATGCCAACTATCCTGATATAGATGATTCCGCAATTGCGATTTTGGCGCTTAATGGGCTAAGTACACACTATCATAATCCAGAAGCTCTGCAGGCGGCTGTTAGCCGCACCAAAGATTGGGTGTTGGCAATGCAATGCAAAGGTGGTGGCTGGGGCGCTTTCGATCGAGATAATGATAAAGCAATCGTGTCAAAAATTCCGTTCAGTGATTTTGGCGAAGTGCTTGACCCACCGAGCGTAGACGTGACGGCTCATGTGGTTGAAGCACTGGTTCCTTTAGTCGACAACGACCCTAAAATACCGGCCGCTATTGATGCAGCAATAAGCTATATGAAATCGGAGCAAGAAGACGATGGCAGCTGGTTTGGTCGTTGGGGAGTCAATCATATCTATGGCACAGGAGCCGTGGTACCCGCATTGATTTTCGCTGGTGAAGATGGGAATCAAGATTATATTAAGCGCGCCGTAAATTGGCTTGTTGAACATCAAAACGATGATGGTGGTTGGGGTGAAACTTGTGCTTCCTATATGGATGACAGCCTGCGGGGTATTGGTGTTAGCACCTCAACCCAAACCGCTTGGGCATTATTGGCACTGAGCGCGGTGAACCACCCCGATCTACAGGATAGTATTGATAAAGGCGTATCCTACCTATCTAGAACGCAACAAAATGGCACTTGGGACGAAAAGCACTTTACTGGCACGGGTTTTCCAGGCTATGGCGTGGGTGCGCGCTTAAATGAGGAAGATCAACGGCGCCGCATTGAATTGCTGCAAGGTAAAGAACTTGGCCGTGGATTTATGTTAAATTACAATATGTATCGACATTATTTTCCGTTAATCGCGTTAGGTCGTGTAAGACAAAACATAAAACAGAATAGCTATACATAATAAAATTAAGCGTTCTAGCTATACAAACAATTGCTGTCTAGAAGAGGTCCCTAATTGTGAGCACCAGTAAATACCCATTATTAACAACTTTAAATCGCCCTGCAGACTTACGCAAATGCGATGAAAATCAATTGCAACAAGTCTGTGATGAAACGCGACAGTTTTTAATTGATACGGTTGCTAAAATTGGCGGGCATTTAGGAGCCGGTCTTGGCACCGTCGAGCTAACCACAGCCCTGCACTATTGTTTTAATACGCCCAATGATCGCATTGTCTGGGATATTGGCCACCAAGCTTACCCTCACAAAATACTCACCGGCCGTCGTGATGAATTGCACACCATTCGCCAACCGGGCGGACTATCGGGCTTTTTAAAGCGAAACGAAAGCGAATACGACACCTTCGGTGCGGGACATTCGAGCACGTCCATTAGTGCCGCATTGGGCATGGCAGTCGCCGCGGCTCAACAAAAACTTGAACGCGATGTCGTGGCTGTTATCGGCGATGGTGCACTGACAGCGGGTATGGCATTTGAAGCATTAAATAACGCGGGTGATATGGATGCCAATCTATTAGTGATTCTGAATGACAATGATATGTCCATTTCGCCAAATGTCGGCGCTATGAATAATTACCTTACCCGTCTCCTGACCGGTAGTACCTTAAACTCAGTGCGCCAAGGTACCAAGAAGGCATTGGAAGTCATACCACCGGTCAAAGACTACGCCAGACGGTTTGAAGAACACGTTAAAGGCATGGTACTACCGAGCACTTTTTTCGAAGAGCTTGGCTTTTATTACGCTGGGCCAATCGATGGCCATGACATAGGGACATTGGTGCGCACCCTAGAGAACTTAAAACAAATCGAAGGTCCACGATTTTTACACATCATTACTACTAAGGGCAAAGGCTTTAAACCAGCGGAAGGCGCCCCCGTTAAATATCATGGTGTATCACCGTTTAATCCGCGCACTGGTAAGTTTGGCAAAAAGACCAAGACACGAACATATACTCACGTATTCAGTGATTGGCTGTGCGACATGGCCGCCAAAGATAAAAAACTTATTGGCATTACCCCAGCCATGCGCGAAGGTTCAGGGCTGGTACGTTTTTCAGAAGAATACCCAGATCGCTATTTTGACGTCGCCATTGCTGAACAGCATGCACTAACTTTCGCGGCTGGTATGGCCTGTGACGGACAAAAACCTGTGGTCGCGATTTATTCTACGTTTTTACAGCGAGCTTATGATCAGCTCATTCATGATATCAGCGTACAGGATTTAGACGTGATGCTGGCCATTGACCGCGCTGGTTTGGTCGGTGCTGATGGCCCCACCCATGCGGGCGTGTTTGACTACTCATTTTTGCGTTGCGTTCCGCACGCGGTAATCTACGCACCCAGTGACGAAGCAGAGTGCCGAGATATGCTTTACAGCGCGTATAAGCATAAAGGCTTAACGGCCGTGCGTTACCCAAGGGGCGCAGGCGTCGGTGCTGTTGAACGCAAAGAAATGAAGGAAATACCGCTAGGCACGGCAAGCACGATTAGAAACGGCGGCAAAGTAGCCATCTTGTCTTTTGGCACGCTATTACCTGCTGCAATCGAAGCTGGTGAAGCCTTAGATGCCACAGTGGTCAACATGCGCTTTGTTAAACCGCTGGACGACGACCTTATTAATCAAGTAGCAAAAAGCCATGACTTGATCGTCACACTAGAAGAAAATGTAATCGCAGGTGGCGCAGGCTCAGCGGTAAATGAAAGCTTATCAAAACAACAATTTGCGGTTCCCATTCTCAATCTTGGCTTACCTGATCAATATATTGAACACGGTACCCAAGCGCAATTATTGGCAGAATGTGGTTTGGACGCAAAAGGTATTATTAAGTCTATTAAAAACTCGGCATACTACTCACAATCTTCAAATAAGAAGCTTGCATAGTTTATCAGTATTTGGCGCGCAGCCTCTGGCTACCAGCTTTTAGCTACCAGCTTTTAGCGCTGGCAGCTGCCCAAATCATGTTGCCAGTCTTCGGGAATTCCATTGCTTTCAAGTAAACAGCGTTCTTTAAGGCTCGGGTAAAGTTGTGCGTAGTTTTTTACACTAGTGCCTTGCACACGTCGGTTAATATGCTTTGGCCGTAACTCATGAATGCCATTGAGCCCCGCCGCACCCACTAACTCCACCAGATTAACCACAGTTTCGCGATGGTAGTTGGCCACGCGCTGCGCCTTGTCGGTTACTACAAGTGCTTTATATCGTGAAGGGTTTTGCGTAGCGATACCCGTTGGGCAATGATCGGTATTACAGGTACGAGCCTGAATGCATCCTAAGGACAGCATCATGCCACGAGCCGAGTTAACCGCATCGGCACCCAAGGCTAGAGCTCTCAATACATGAAAAGCTGAAAACATTTTACCCGAAGCAAGAATTTTCACTTTGTCCCTAAGACCCACTCCTATTAAAGCATTATTAACAAATATAAGGGCGTCGCGGATCGGTGTGCCGATAGAATTAGTCATTTCAGTAGGAGCAGCACCAGTGCCACCTTCAGCACCGTCAACCGTAATGAAGTCTGGTGTGATGTTGGTTTCCAGCATGGCTTTACAGATTGCTAAAAATTCGTGACGACACCCAATACACAGTTTAAAACCAATTGGTTTACCGCCCGACAAATTTCTTAATCTCTTTACAAACTCTAAAAGCCCGACTGGGTTTGAAAACGCCGAATGAGAAGGTGGAGATATCATGTCGGCGCCCATTGGCACATGACGAATTTCTGCAATTTCCGCGGTTAGTTTTGCCGCTGGTAAAATGCCACCATGCCCTGGCTTAGCCCCTTGAGATAACTTGATCTCAATCATTTTAACCACTTCTTTAGCCGCATTTTCCTTGAACGTCTCGGGATTAAAATTACCTTGATCATCGCGACAGCCAAAATATCCAGTGCCTAGCTGCCAGGCAATATCGCCACCGTGTTCTAAATGATAAGGGCTCATACTACCTTCGCCAGTATTGTGTGAAAAACCACCAATTTTTGCCCCTTTGTTTAGAGCCATAATTGCATTTTTACTGAGCTAGCCATAGCTCATCGCTGAAATATTCAAAGGCGACGCCATATAGGGCTGAGTACAATCAGGCCCTCCCATCTTTATTCGAGGGTCGGTATCACTCAAATGTTTGGGCTGAATAGAATGGTTTAGCCACTCATAACCTGAGCGGTTTACATCAAAGATGGTACCGAATGGTCGCGTATCTCGATCACCTTTAGAACGTTGGTATACCAATGAACGAAACTCTCTCGAAATGGGCGTCTCATCGGTGTTTGACTCAACAAAATATTGCTGAATTTCCGAACGAACTGACTCCAGAATGTAGCGAAAATGTCCAAGCACGGGATACAAACGCAAGATCGAATGATTGGTCTGATACATGTCGCGCAGACCTAGTAAGATAATTGGTCCCGTGATCAAAAATCCACCAAGCCAAAATTTTGAATACAACACTAAGGCCAACAGTAAAATCGTTGATACAATGGCGGCAATAACAAATTTTTGACGCATAGTCATTCGAATTTACCTCAGTGAAACCGACAGCTAGAAACAATTTATGTAGGAATAGCTAAAATAACATTCTATATCGATAATTATTGCAAAATATTTGACGAGCACTAGCTGAACATAGCAATTACAAATCTATTGAAATATATACAGACTCCCTAAGGTCTGCTACAGTGCTTAGTGTACGAAACATCGAAGTAAATTAAGCGAGGACATAAATATGTGGACTAAACCAAGTTATACAGATATGCGACTTGGCTTTGAGATAAATCTGTACATTAATTACAGATAACTAAAGCACAAGAAAGATACAGAAACGCCCTACATATGCGTATGTGGGGCTTTTTTTTACAAGACGCTCAGGGCTGTTTTTTTTAACAGACGCTCAGGGCTGTTTTATATAAGACGCTCAGGGCTGTTTTTCTTAACAAACTCATGAAGATACGGGTACTTGGTTCAGCTGCTGGCGGCGGATTTCCTCAATGGAACTGTAACTGCCGTAATTGTCATGGCGTACGTAAGGGCACCATTGATGCCAAGCCGCGCACCCAATCCTCCATCGCCGTATCGTCGGATAACAAACACTGGTTATTGGTTAATGCCTCTCCTGATATTCGTGTACAGTTGGAGAGCTTTCCTGAAATTCAGCCTCAGCAAGGCATGCGAGATACCGGTATTAAGGCGATAATGTTGGCTGACAGTCAAATCGACCATACCAGCGGCCTATTGATGCTGCGCGAAGGTTGCCCTCTCCCCGTCTATGCCACGGAAATGGTACAAGAAGACCTTAGCAGTGGCTTTCCTATCATTAAAATATTAGAAAGCTGGAATGGTGGTTTGCAATTACATACTTTGAGCACTGATGAACAAGCATTTAGTATACCGAGCATCAAGGGTATCGAGTTCACTGTAGTGCCAATCGATGGCAAAGCCCCGCCCTATTCACCGCATCGACATAACCCTCATATTGGAGATAATATTGGCCTATTTATGCGTGATCTCGATTCCCAAGAAGGTATTTTCTATGCACCAGGTTTAGCCAAAATAGGCGATAAGGTCCGCAGCTATATTGAGCAAAGCCAGTGCGTGTTATTAGACGGTACTTTTTGGCAGGAAGATGAGATGTCTAAAACAGGAGTAGGCGATCGACTCGCAAGCCAGATGGGACATCTTCCACAATCAGGCGACGGCGGCATGATAGAGTATTTAAACACGCTGCCAGATAGCACCCGCAAAATTTTAATTCACATAAATAATACCAACCCAATTTTACTAGAAAATTCGTCCGAACGAGCGCAACTGAATGCACTCGATATTGAAGTAGCCTATGATGGTATGAGTATCAATGTCTGAGTTTAGAAATACCAAAACATGAATCATCCATTGCAAGCATTAAGCCATGTGGAGTTTGAGGCGGCTCTGCGTGCCAAAGGGCGTTTCTATCACAGTCACCACCCTTTTCATATTCAGATGAACAGCGGCCAATGCACACCAGAACAAGTACGAGGTTGGGTAGCAAATCGCTATTATTATCAAATAAACATTCCGATTAAAGATGCGGCTATCTTAGCTAATTGCAAAGATCAGAACGTGCGTCAAAAATGGGTGCAACGTATTCTGGATCATGATGGTGTTGACCAAGATGGCGTAGAAAGTTCCGGTGGTGGTATTGAAGCTTGGTTACACTTAGCCGAAGCCTGCGGTTTAAAACGCGAAGAAGTGATTGATCAACGACATGTTCTGCCCGGCGTACGTTTTGCCGTAGACGCCTATGTTAATTTTGCTCGTCAAGCCACTTGGCAAGAAGCCGCCTGTTCATCGCTAACTGAAATGTTTGCGCCCGAGATACATGAAAAGAGACTGAATGGCTGGCCCGATCACTATCCTTGGATTGATCAAGATGGCCTAACTTATTTCAAAAACCGTCTTTCGCAAGCTCGCCGAGATGTAGATCACGGTCTGGCAATAACCTTAGAGCATTTTCTTAGTATCGAACAACAGCAGCGAGCGCTATCCATTCTTCAATTTAAGCTAGACGTACTTTGGAGTATGCTTGATGCTATGACCATGGCCTATGTCAATCAGCAACCTC
The DNA here is from genome assembly GCA_964549895.1 of uncultured Gammaproteobacteria bacterium. GTDB lineage: Bacteria > Pseudomonadota > Gammaproteobacteria > Arenicellales > Arenicellaceae > Arenicella. Next base: position 2,988 of record CAZJWW010000022.1, on the reverse strand, counting down.
CGTATCACAACTGTTAGGACTAGAAAATCACATCCGCCTAATTATTAGAAAGCCGCATCCGCTTATAAATGCATGACTGATTTAAACACTGTTCCGACCTTCACCAACGGCTTTCGCTTTCAATGGGAAGAAGCACAAGATTGCTTTGTGCTCTTATATCCAGAAGGCATGGTGAAACTTAATGAATCAGCCGGGGAAATCTTAGCATTGGTGGACAATGAGCGTAGCCTAGACGCCATTATCAATAACTTGCAAGAGAAGTTCAGCGAAGCGACCTCATTGCAAGAGGATGTGATTGCCTTTGTGGAGGAAGCCGTTGGCAACAACTGGATCCAACTCAAATAAAATTTCACCACCGTTGTGGCTACTGGCGGAGCTGACCTATCGCTGCCCCCTACAGTGTCCGTATTGTTCTAATCCATTGGATTTTGCGAAATGGTCAAAGGAGCTGAATACTGAGCAATGGATATCGGTGTTACAGCAAGCGCGCAAGCTAGGCGCGGCGCAGCTGGGCTTTTCTGGCGGTGAGCCACTGGTTCGTCAAGATTTAGAAGAATTAATACGCGAAGGCCACAAACTCGGGTTTTATACAAATTTAATCACCTCGGGTGTGGGCATGGATGAATCCCGCGTACAGGGCTTAAAAGAAGCCGGTCTTGATCACATACAAATTAGTTTTCAAGCCAGTTCCGCAGAATTAAACGACATGTTAGCCGGTAGCAATAAGGCCTTTGAGCATAAAGTAGCGATGGCCAAGGCGGTTAAGGATTGCGGCTACCCCATGGTGCTAAATTTCGTAATACATCGACAAAACGTTGACGATGTGGACAAAATGTTGATGATGGCTGAAGAACTGAATGCCGATTATGTAGAGTTAGCCAATGCTCAGTACTACGGTTGGGCCCTAGAAAACCGTGACCAACTGTTACCAACTCGCGAGCAGCTAAAAACCGCCGAAAAGGAGACTGAAGCGTTCCGTGAAACCACCAAAACAAAAATGCAAGTGTACTTTGTGGTCCCTGATTACTTCGAGTCAGAACCGAAGCCCTGTATGGGTGGTTGGGGAGCTACGTTTATGTCAATCGCGCCCGATGGCACTGCGCTCCCCTGCCACTCGGCTCGAGTATTGCCAATCGACTTCCCGAACGTAAAAGACTCTTCCATTAAGGATATTTGGTACCAATCTAAAGGCTTCAATATGTATCGAGGCGATGAGTGGATGCAATCGCCGTGCAACACTTGCTCTCAGAAAGGTAAAGACTTTGGCGGCTGTCGTTGTCAAGCATACTTGCTCACGGGTGATGCCACTAATGCTGACCCAGTGTGCTCTTTATCGCCTTTTAGAGAAACGGTGGAAAAAGCCATTGATCAGGCGATTAAGCCTAATCAAGCAGCTGTCGCACAGTCTGCGAAAACTAAGCCTGTAAATAATAAGCCAGTAAATACAAGGCCTGTAAATACTAAGCCAATGCTATTCCGTAATAGCACCAACTCTAAAAAGTTTGTCTGAAACGGATGCGCTAAGTGAGCGCTGTTTCAAATAAAACTAACATACGAGACCAAGCGCGCTCAGCTTGTTCTTTATTGTAAACAGGTGAATCAAGCGAACACCAGCCGTGCAAAGCGCCTTCATAAACTTCTATCTCAGCCGGTATATTAGCTGCGGCATAGGCCTCTTTAAGAGTCACTTTAACGTCGGGTTTTTTAGCATCGTCATTTTCGGCAACCGCGTGTAATACATGAGCCTTGGTATCGGCAATTAGTAAATGCGGGCTATCGGGCGAATCAGTGACTAAACCACCGCCATGAAACGACGCTGCAGCACCCACCCGTTCAGGTACACTCGCTGCAGTTCGCATAACCATGGGTCCACCCATGCAATAACCTGATGTGCCTATCTTCCTATCACTGTCTACTTCATCTCTAGAATCTAAGTAACTGATGAATGCTTGCGCATCCGTAAAATTCGTTTCTGCTGTTAATTGTCTACGCATTGGCATTACGATTTCACGCGTTGCGGGATCACGAAAGGAGGCACCAGGCTCAACCACAGGCGCTTTGGCACTGCGATAAAACGGGTTTACTACCAATACGGCATAACCCGATTCGGCTAGTCGCTTACCCATGGCTCGAAATGCCGGTCGCAAACCTAAAATATCAGGCCAGACCAGCACCGCAGGGTGCTTACCTTCTTGCGGGTGTACGAAATACGCATCGGCAACACCATCAGGCGTTTCAACTTGAACATCCGACTCAACAACGTGTTCGGCATTTGCAATACTCGGTAATAAGGCAGTAAAACTCGCGATGGCAGATAGCTTTCCAAAGTCTCGACGATTTAACTGGCCACCCTTTTGTATGTACTCATCAATATCTTTTTCAGTGCGATCATCACACATAGCGTATCTCCAGTAGATGTTTATTTAGCATGCCAATCTATCATAATTACCGTTTAAAATAGTGACCGAATTTGAATTAGAAAACCCTAGCCTATCGTTTAAGAAGCTAATTCTACTCGATCTTTATAGTCTTCAAGCGCTTGTGGGTTTGCAAGCGCGGTAGTGTTCTTAATTTTTCGACCTTCTACGGCATCTCTTACAGCGAGCTCACTTATTTTTCCGGATTTTGTTCTGGGAATATCGTCAACCTGCAAGATAACTGCAGGCACGTGTCGCGGGCTCGCTCCCGATCGGATCTTAGTTTTGATCTGAACACACAATTCTTCATTCAACTGCCTTCCTTGCGCCATTACCACGAAAAGTACAATTCGAACATCTCCTGAATAGTTCTGCCCAATCACCACCGACTCTTGAACCTCATCCATGGTATCCACTTGACGGTAGATTTCAGCCGTGCCGATGCGCACACCACCAGGGTTTAAGGTTGCATCGCTTCTGCCATAAATAACAAACGATCCATCCTCTTGCATAACAATGTAATCACCATGCCGCCATATGAATGCCCAACGAGGATCACATCGTTAAGCCC
>CAZJWW010000021.1:15696-27441 GCA_964549895.1 uncultured Gammaproteobacteria bacterium | reverse complement strand
GATCGTCAGCGTCTAGTGAATAAAGAGCGGTATCTTTCTGCTGCACTGGCCGTCGGCTTACGCCGCCCAGACGTTATCTGGCACTCTGCCCGTTGGAGCCCGGACTTTCCTCCCCTAACAATAATTTATTAATAGCGGCGACTGTCCGGTTGGCTCGAGCGTAGTGTACGCACAACCACAATAAGCCTCAAGAAAAGAATCGAAACTTAAGATTAGACGATTGTTAATTTGATTCCCTTGCAAATGATACGTATGATAAGTTTTACTTATACATCAATGACATGGGGCCAAAAATGAAAACACATAACTCTCTCATCAAACGATTACACTTGTGCCTAACTTTATTAATTATCGTGGCGTCAAGCACCAACGCATCTGCACAATCAGGAGCAGCGGGCGGCAGCACTTCTTCCGACGCAAATCCCAAACTTGAATACTGCAACGACACCTTGGGTACCTTGGCGGTGTATGAAAACCAAAGCGAAACGTGGTGGCATACTTACTATAGCCGTTACCCGAATCTGGGTAGTACAGTGCCGGTACTGCGTTTAATGATTCAACAGTCTAATTGTTTTGTGGTAGTCGAACGTGGCAAGGCCCTAAGAAACGTATTGGGAGAACGTGATCTGCAACAATCAGGAGAGTTAAGAGAAGGTAGTGATTTTGGTAAAGGGCAACTTGTCTCTGCGGATTATACAATGAGCCCAAGCATCCTATTTTCAGAAAACACGGGTGGGCTCGGTGGCGCTATCGGCGGCATCATTGGTAAAAAAACGCCGATACTAGGTGGCGTAATCGGAAAACTAAAACGCAAAGAAGCCGGTACCACGTTGTTACTAGTTGACAATAGATCAGGCGTGCAAATAGCGGCGGCCACAGGGCAGGCGAAACGATTTAATTTTGGAGTCGGCTTAGGCGGATTAAGTCGCAGTACGATTGGTGCCGTAGGTGGTTTCACCAAAACACCCGAAGGCAAAATTATAGTTTCTGCATTTGCGGACTCATACAACAAAATGGTCCAGGCGCTGCGAAACTATCAAACGCAAAACGTTGACGGCGGCCTAGGTAAAGGCGGCAAACTGAAAGTTGGTCAATAGATTCAGTTGACACGATTCTAGCCAGCGAGAACTGGCTGGAATTATTTTCTCAAACTTTCTAGCGCCTTAGACAGATCCTCGAATCCCTTAGCCTTAACACGCGCTTCAAGCCCTCCCACTATCTGCTTAATCATGTCTGGGCCTTGATAAATAAACTGACTATATATTTGTACATAGTCGGCACCTGCCAGCATTTTCTCCCAAGCATCATCGGCATTTTTTATACCACCCACTCCAATAATCTGAACTTGTCCTTTTAAGTATTTGTAAAATTCACGAATACAATCAGTGGACATATCCTTAACGGGAGCGCCGCTTAAGCCTCCTGATTCTTTTGCGTGCTCGCTACGTAAGGAGTCTGGTCTGGCGATGGTAGTATTACTGGCAATCAGAGCATCAACCTTGTGCGCCATTACTAATTCGGCAATCACTTCAATTTCTTCAAGGCTCAGATCCGGTGCAACCTTAAGGGCTATTGGTACAACTCGCTTGTGCACTTGCTGACATTTTTCCTTGGCACGCATAATCTGCGTTAGCAAATTGTCTAAAAAGTCTTCGTTTTGCAGATCACGCAAAGACTTCGTATTTGGTGAGGATATATTCACGGAAATATAATCAGCATGGGCATATACGCGCTTCAAGGCCGAGATATAATCAAAGTGTGCATCATCAATCGCGGTGATCGCATTTTTACCAATATTGATACCAGCCACCGACGTATTTGGGGTCTTCTTTAAATTGACCAAGAATGCATCGACGCCCTCGCTATTAAACCCCATACGATTTATCAAGCCTTCATCCTCGGACAAGCGAAACATACGCGGCTTATCATTCCCCGGTTGAGGCTTAGGGGTTACGGTACCCATTTCCACACCGCTAAATCCTAGCGCCGAAAATGCCGGCAGAGCCACGGCATTTTTATCTAAACCAGCAGCCAAGCCAACTGGGTGGCGAAAGTTCAATCCCATACAATGCACTGATAAATCAGGCACTTTACTTCCATACAAGCGATGGATTCGCTTAGTGAGAAAATCGTTTTTAGAAGCCAACGCTAATTTGCTTAAGGTCAAATCGTGCGCGGTTTCCGGCTCCAAAGAAAATAAAATCGGCTTGGCAAATAAGTTATATAGTGAGAATGTCATGACCTAAGCAGCAAAGAAAATACTAATGACGTTTTATCAAAATAAGGATACCAGACCTGAATCACAATTCTTCAATAGTCGTGCGATTATTTTGTACCGCCCATAAGTCGGCATAGTGAGCATTTTGCGCCAACAGGTCTTGATGGGTACCTTGCTCAACAATTCGACCTCGATCCAGTACGAAAATTTGATCGGCATCAACCACGGTTGACAAGCGGTGTGCAATAACCACACTAGTATAATTTTCACGCACTCGTTCCATGGCTTGTAAAATACGTTGTTCGGCGAGGCTATCTAAAGAAGACGTTGCTTCATCAAACACCATTATCGATGGTTTTTTAAGAATCGCTCTTGCGATTGCAACTCGTTGTTTCTCTCCACCAGACAATTTTAGACCTCGTTCGCCTACTTGGGTTTCAGCTCCCTCTGGTAGCTGCTTAATAAAATCAGTGAGATAAGCCATATCAATAGCATCCCAAACTTGTTGAGTACTGGCATTGACGTTGCCGTACTGAATATTCTCAAAAATACTGGTATTAAAAAGCACGGTGTCTTGAGGAACAACACTGATTGCTTTGCGTAAACTATGTTGAGTAACTTGGCTAATATTTTGATCGTCGATACGAATTTCACCATTGCTCACATCATAAAAACGAAACAATAATTTCATAATAGTAGACTTTCCTGAGCCACTGCTGCCGACAATGGCAATTTTTTGCTTAGGCGCTACGCAAAAGCTCACATCGCTAAGTATTTGGCGGTCAGCTTGATACGAAAAACCTACCCGATCAAATTCGATTGCACCGCTGTCTATCTTAAGCTCAGCACTTGAATCAGCATCGCGCACCGAAGGCTCTACATTTAACAAGGCAAACATGGCATCAATATTAGCCATAGAACCTTTCATCTCACGGTACACGAAACCAAGAAAATTAAGCGGCATGAATATTTGCATCATCAATGCATTGATCAATACAAAGTCACCTATCGTCATTCCGCCCTTAGCGACCTCAGATGCCGCTAAAATCATAGATGAAGTAACTGCTGTAGCAATGATAAAACTCTGGTCCGCCATTCAAACCAAATAAGGTTAGACGGTTTCGCCTGCGAGCGGCTTCCCAAATTTTCAGACTCTCATCATAACGCGCTGCTTCATAGGCTTCATTATTGAAATACTTTACCGTTTCAAAATTCAGTAAACTGTCTACCGAACGCGTGCTCGATTGGCTCTCTGCTTGATTCATCTGCCGAATCGTCGCGGTGCGTCGTTCAGTCGCAACGATAGAAAACCACACATAAGCCAATACTGACAGTAAGACAATCAAAGCAAACCAAATAGAGTATTGCCATAACAATAAAACTGCGATCATCCCTATTTCGATAAAGGTGGGCACAATATTAAAAACCATAAACCGCATTAGAAAACTAATGCCATTCACGCCACGTTCGATGTCACGAGATACGCCGCCAGTGCGGCGGTTAAGATGGTAGGCCAAATCTAAAGCATGTAAATGTTCAAAGACCTTGTGACCAATGCGCCGCATAGCGCGCTCGGTGACGCGACCAAATAAAGTGTCACGCAACTCACCAAACAATACATTTGATAACCGTACTAGACCGTAGGCAAGTAACAAAGCTAATGGCACCACCACTAACTCTATTTTACCAACATCATTGAGACCATCAACAATACGCTTAAGAATAAATGGCAAACCAACACTTGCAACTTTGGCCCCAACTAAGCACAACAATGCCAGTGCAATCCGGCCACGATACTCCATAAAATAAGGAACAAGCTGTTTTAGGCTAGCCCAATTTACCTGTTCAGTTTCAGCATGTTGCTGACGATGCCCTCGCATAACTATTTCGCTAAAGCTACGATCACGCGTTCTAAAAGCTGCTCACGATAACGCCATGGCACAGAACGATTAAAAACAAACACAAATTGGTAATCGATATTATTAATTTTGATAAATCCCGCGAAGCTGCGAACGCCGTCCAAGGTGCCAGTTTTAGCATAAACCGTCGCGCCCTGCGCTTTGCCTATGTCATATGGCTTCAGTAAGGTGTTGTGCGCGGCCAAGTCACTCAATAATTCATTGATTTGTCTTGCGCTAAGACGATTTTCACGGGACAAACCCGAACCGTCACGGAGCTGCATATTCTGCCACACCTCTGCTTTTCTTAAATTTTGCATGGCATAATCTGAAGCTTGTGGGAAAGATACCTTACCGGCTTTAGAATCCACCAACATAAGAAAAACTTGGTTAGCGATAAAATTATTAGAATATTTGAGTGCACCACGTAGAACGTCTTCTAAGGTATGCGAATTGAAATGCGTATAGAGTAATTTTGCTGAACTCGGCACAGACTGATTAATTCGTATCGTTATCTCTGGTACGCCTAGCTTAATGGCCAATAGCTCAGCAAAATGTTGCTGCGCATTATCGGTGTTTTGCAAATTCACTCGATTGGGAGCTCGATCAATTAATGTACCCAAAGTATTTGCTTGGCGAACCGCAGTCGGCGTTAGCGGTGTCTGCGGTTCAGCGCTTTTGATTTCTCCAGACTCCTTACGCACATTTACTGTATTAAAATTTGCTGCTACGGCTGAGACTGGCGCGTTATATGGATCTACTACTTTGGATTGGCCTGGTACAGTGGTGACATCAAAGTAGTCATTATCAATAGCAATACCACTAATTTTTTTAGCCGATATTTCACTGAGCAAAGCCTTAACAATTATTTCCAGCTCTTCCGAGACCAGATAAGGATCACCAAAACCTTTCACCCACAGAATCTGTTTGTACAAATAAAAATCTGTTTGGAACCGATGTTGCAAACCCCACTTATTGATTGCTAATTGCGCAGTAACCAACTTAGTTAAGGACGCAGGAATCAATAATTTATCGCTTTGCCACTCGAAAACCGATTCACCGCTCGCTGTACTTATTAGTATCGAATCTGACGCATTGAATTGGTCCGTGAGCTCGAACGCGCAAACGTCGGCAATTGCCAAGTAAAAGGCAGATACCAAGACAACTTGAACACGTTGTGAATACGTTAGCATATTGATTGAATCCCTAGTCTGGCATTGATGATTTAATTTTTAAGGCTAATTCGTAAACATCATTTTTACGCCGACCGGATACTTTTGCCGCCATACTGGCTGCCTGCTTTACTGTAACTTCAGCCAATAAAACAATCAGTAAATCCTCTAAATCTGCTTCAGCTTGAGGCTTTACAGGTGCACCAGCAATCATTATGACAAACTCGCCCCGAGTTTGATCTGCATCGGCGTTTAACATATCTGCGATTTCCTGTGCAGTGCCACTAAGCACGGTCTCAAAGCGTTTGGTCAGTTCACGAGCTAACACCACAGTTCGGTCACCACCTAACTCAGTAATCAAGTCGTTAACACTGGCGATAATGCGGTGAGAAGACTCCAATAACACGATGGTACGAGCTTGATGTTTATACTTAGTATATTGTGCTCTTCGCGCAGTACTTTTGGCACTTAAAAAACCGTCATAAATAAAGCCATCAGTTGGTAAGCCGGCGATTGAGAGAGCCGCGATAATTGAACTCGCACCCGGCACTGTGGTGACGCGGTGTCCGCCTTCACGCAAAGCTCTTACCAACACGAAACCCGGATCACTTATTAGTGGCGTACCGGCATCACTGATTAAGGCTAAATTAGTACCTGCATCGAGTTGTCGCATAACCCAAGCTATCAGCTTAGATTCATTGTGCTCATGACAGGACCTCAACGTTGTTGAAATACCATAGTGATTTAGTAACCGTTTGCTATGACGTGTATCTTCTGCAAGTATACACTCCACACGGCTCAATACTTCCAACGCACGTTGACTGATGTCAGCGAGGTTGCCAATAGGAGTTGCCACAACGTACAACTCGCCCGCTGCGTTCGGATCATCGGCGTTTATCGCTATAGGGTCTTTGCTAATAGAGGTGCTCACTCGGTATACTGCGTATATGATTTCAAGCCCCCAGAATAATCGGATTACCATCAAAATGCATCTGCAATTAAGCCAGAGTTTGGCTAACACCTTCAAATTCCCAATTAAGCAATATTCAGCCCTACTATTTAAGGACTCAGTATTTGCAAAACGACTGTTTTCATTACCCTTGAAAGCCCTAATGGCAATAGTAATGGCGTTGCTACTCAATGGCTGCAGTTCAACACCGGTGAGTGTTGAGGAACGAGATTTAGAGCGCTCAACCACGATTACGGCTGATCGCCAGGCCCCTACTCTTGAGTCTAAAAATCGACCAGCACGTGACTCTAATTATGAACGCGCCGAATATTACGGGCGCTTATCGAAGCTTCCCGCAGAAGACCTTGATGGCGACACAACAGACGAAGATTCACAACTCACGGCGGCCTTAAACGCCGCCGAGCATTACATACAAGCCAATGACTACCAGCGTGCCGAGCAAATATTAAAACCGCACTTAAATAGGCCGCTCGGCCAACAAATGACCAAGCAACAATCAGACCGTACCGATGTGGTTATGGCTTACATCGCTTATTCACGGAAGCAATACAACAATGCTTTGATAAAGCTTAATAATGTCCTAGACCGATCTTGGGCGATAAACCAACCGACGGAATCAAACCGGGACCCAGCACTACCTTCTGGTCAAGTGTCAGCTCTGCGAAAAAATTTGGGTCAATCATCGGCGCCCTTAACGGTACAGCAAATAGACGCTCTATTACTAAGCTCCTTATGTCATCAGGCATTGGGAAACTACAATAGTGCCATCGCGAATCTGTTAAAGCGCGAGTCGGGACTCGCGGGCGAAGCCAGAGCTGAAACCACTCGATACACTTGGCAGATTATAAATGAACTAGAAGTGGAACAACGCTTAGCTATTATAGATAGCACCAGTGACGCGAGAGTGCGCAATCGTTTAGAACAAAGCCTGCAAGGGCAATTTGGTCAACAGATTGCAAGGCCTCAGCAATTTAGCCAATGGCGCGAGCAGACTAATTTACGCAATCAAGAAGTGATTTTAGAACAATGGAGTAGCGAATCAGCTAAACGCGTCGCCGTACTACTACCATTGAGTTCTCGATTTGCTAAAGCCGCTCAAGCCTTGATGGATGGCATTAAGTATGCGCATGAACAAAACACGGGGAACATTGCCCCGCAGGTCAGTTTTTACGACATCGGCGACAGTCCTTTTCAAGTGGCCCAGCACTATGCTGCTGCCGTTAATGGCGGGGCTGATTTTATTATTGGGCCATTAGGTAAAGACTATGCAAACCGTCTAAACAGTATTTTATTCAACTCTCAAACAAGTCAACCCCCAACGATTTTATTGGGTGGCGATACAGCGCTGCGCGGCGCCACGCATAGATTAACCTTGAGTCCAGAGAGTAATGGCGAACGGGTGGCGCGCAAAGCATATCAAGACGGACATCTAAACATGGCCTTGCTGATGTCTAGCTCAAATAACAGTCAACGGGTGGCGGATGCTTTTAGTAGAACATGGCTTAATTTAGGAGGAAAGATCAGTAACACTGTTCGTTATTCACCTGAACGGTTTGATCATAGTGCTGAGTTAAAGCAGTTGTTTGGTATTTACGAAAGTGAGACTAGACATAGTAAATTAAGCGGCACATTGGGATATAAGCCTAAATTTTCAGCCTATAAAAGACCCGATATCGACTTTGTGTTTATGATTGCTGACAACGCCGTTGGACGCATAATACGACCACAAATTAATTTTTACGGTGGCGTAAGAATGCCGGTTTACTCAGATTCCACGATTTTTAATGGGATCCAAAATAACACCGAAAACCTTGATCTTGAACAAACACGATTTCCAGTAATGCCTTGGGTTTTGCGCTCAGCGAACGTGGCCCCTTATGCAGGTCAGCTCAATCAATTATACGCGCTAGGCATAGATACATATCGACTGGCTGGTAACTACGCAAGGATGAAGAATAATCCTAATTTGGCAATCAATGGCAGCACAGGTCAGCTAAATATCAAACGCAATGGGGTCATTGATTTTCAGCCGATTTGGGCTAGTTTTCAAGAAGGCGAGGTAATCGCTACTGACACACTCGGTATTGATGTTAATCCGCTGCAATTATCAGCGGATGAAGCATTACCTACCAACGGTTTACAGCGATCGCGATCTGGTCAAAACCGCACTGGCAACAATAAAACGAGTTATGATGATTCGAACTGGAATACTCGGGAATCGAGCCGAAAAACTCGCCCATAAGTATCTGCGCAAGCAAGGCCTGAAAGCACTTACTCAAAATTATCATTGCCGTTTTGGCGAAATCGACTTGATCATGCTAGATCAAGATTATCTGGTTTTTATAGAAGTACGGTATCGTAAAAATCAAAATTTTGGTGGCGCCTTGGAGAGTGTTGATCGATTCAAGCAAGCAAAATTGCGCCGCACGGCAGAAACCTATTTATTAAAAAGTAATAAGCACGATTACCCATGTCGATTTGATATACTTTGCGTTACAGGAAATCTAAGTAAACCCGAGATAGACTGGATTCAAAATGCTTTCTAATCGGTTCGATTTTTATTAACGCATTAAATTACGCATAGAAATATCTGATGAGTTTTATCACTGACCAGTTTCAAGCCAGCGCTTCCAGCATTTTGGATAACCAACATCTGGCCAGCCAAATCGAAGAAACAGCCAAAGTTATTTATGACTGTTTTGAGGCAGGCGGTAAACTAATGATTTGTGGAAACGGTGGTTCGGCGGCCGACGCTCAGCACTTTTCCTCGGAATTACTTAATCGTTATGATCGCGATCGCCGCGAGCTACCTGGCATCGCTCTAACCACCGATGCTTCTACTATTACCTCAATCGGTAACGACTATGACTATAGTGAGGTGTTCGCCAAGCAGGTCAGCGCCTTAGGGCGACCGGAAGATTTATTGATGCTCATCAGCACGTCGGGTAATTCAGAAAATTTACTCAAAGCGGTTCAAGTCGCGCACACAAAACCCCTTGGTTGTATTGCGCTGAATGGTAAAGGTGGTGGTAAATTGAACGACGAGCTAGCTGACAACGATATCAATATTGTTGTGAAAGGTGATACAACGGCCCGTATTCAAGAGGTACACGGACTCATCATTCATTGCTTTTGTGAACTTATTGACGGATACATTTTAGACTGAATAGTTTTGCGCGCGATTGAAGTCATAAACGAAATTGGAGTTAGTATGACCAAGTTATTTTCTCAGCCATTTAAGCTGAAACAAATCAAAAATACTACTCAGGTCTTGTTCGCCCTGTTGAGTGCAGTGATACTAAGTGGTTGCGTCACTGCATTGGTGGCTGGTGCGGTTATTACCACAGTCGATGTAATACACGACCGACGCACTGTGGGGGAGTATATCGACGATGGCGCGATCGAAGTAACGGCACGCAATATCAAACGATCGGACAAAAATATTCGCAAGGCCTCTAGAGTTAAAGTTCAGTCTTGGAATGGAATATTATTAATGACCGGTGAAGTCACTGACGAAGAGACCAAGCAAGTTTTGGTCTCTAAGTTTTCTGGTATCAAAGGCGTACGCCAAGTGGTAGACGAAACATCCGTCGACAATAAAACTCCAATATTAAAGCGCAGTAACGATTTATGGATTGCCAACAAAGTTAAAAGCCGAATGGTATTGAAAACGGGCTTAGATGCCAACAGAATTAAAGTCATCACCACCCGTGGCACCGTATATTTGATGGGTATTGTGACTCAAGAAGAGGCTGAAAAAGCCACGGAAATTGCCCAGACCACGCGTGGCGTTAAGCGCGTAGTTAAAGTATTTGAATACACAGAAACTTAGTTCGACATTCGCAACATGCTAAACAGCCAGAGTAAAGTCATTGCCACGGATGCTGACCAAGGGGAGCTAAAGAATCATTTGACGGGCCTTTGTGATCCTTTGGTGTTCACCAATGGTTGTTTTGATATTTTACACCGCGGCCACATCACGTACTTAGAACAGGCACGAAATTTAGGTGGTTCCCTGATTGTAGGAGTCAATACGGACGCTTCGGTAAAACGCCTAAATAAAGACGATGGTCGCCCGATTAATTCTCTCGATGATCGCATGGCAGTGCTCGCCAGCTTGGCTTGCGTGGATATGGTGGTGAGTTTCGATGAAGACACACCGTTTAAGTTGATCTCTACGATTATGCCTAGCCATCTAGTAAAGGGAGGTGATTGGCCGTTAGCAGAAATTGTTGGCGCTGATATAGTGCAAGCCAACGGCGGAGAGGTGCACTCCTTAGCCTTTCAGTATGACCGCTCTACCACACAATTACTAGATAAGGTAAAGGCATCTAGCGATTAATCAAAAAACTATCGTTCTATAGCGGTAATTTCGCTGGACTCCGGTTCGGCATCTTGCTCAGTAAAATAGTGATAAATAAATTGTCTCGCCACATAGGCACTGCGCACATACCATTTTTCCTTATTCACAATTAGGGATGCGTAGGCGATTTTTCGGCCATTTTTCTCCGCGTAACCAACAAACCAGTCATGTCGTCCTCGCGGAGAAAGTCCAGTGAGAGAACCGGTTTTTCCACCAATCTCCATATCGCGATAAACTTTATATCGTTTGGTATCTTTAAACGAACCACGAGCCGACCCTATACGTACCGTCTCACGCATCAAAGTACGCAATTTTTGCGCGGACTCCGAACTAATAACTTGCGGTCCGTCAACACTCGGCTTCGCTCGATATAAGACTTCACCGACATCATTGCTAATTGTATCAACCATATAAGGGGTTACCACTCGCCCACCGTTGGCAACCGTAGCCGCCATTTGTGCCGCATGAATCGGGCTTAGGGTAATATCCCTCGTATACCCTGAAGCCGCTTCAGCCAAAGCCCATTCGCTGCCAAGATCTAAATTTATTTTGCTGGTTGGTAGAATAAAGTCACTTTGCAGCGGCGTATCAAAACCGAACCGAGCGGCATAGTCCGTCAGCTTATTCGCGCCAAGCTGGCGAGCACCAATGCGTGCAAACACGGGATTAATCGACTTAGCAAAGGACTCTTTAAAGGTAGGCGTACGTGTCCATTTGTTGGTTTTATGCTTGAAAACCTGATTCTTATATAAGGTCGTAGATTTACCGTTAAACGGAATTATCGTTTCTGGTGTAACCTCATTTAAATCTATGGCCGCTGCGGCCGTAATGAGTTTGAATACAGATGCCGCCGGGTACTCTGCACGTAACACCAAATTTTCCCATTGTTCATCTGATTTAACAAAGCTGGTTAGATTAAGTATTGCTCCGGTTTCCACATCCAGTGCAACGAAACAAGCATAGTCTGGCTGATACTTGAGATACACATTGGCCATATCCTGATGCAGACTAGAACTAAAAGTGTATCGCACCCTAGCATTATCCACATTCGCAATTGACAGCGTATTGGGGAATCGGTTTTCCTTGGCATTACTGGTAATAACAGCCGCGATATCTTTCTTGTG
>CAZJWW010000021.1:0-15686 GCA_964549895.1 uncultured Gammaproteobacteria bacterium | reverse complement strand
GGAAATCAAGCCACAAAAAACAATCTTACTCATATAACGATAACCCTTAGAAAAATAACGCACAAAATAATTGCGTACAAAATAATCAGTCACACCAAAATAAATTATAAATAATTTAGCCCTGTATGTAACTTGAAGTTTAAATTAAGACCCTTGTTAATACCTTGATTTAATCGTTAACTTATCGGCAAATAGGGCGTAAGCTCACTTAAAGCCTTTTGGTAAACAGATCGCTTAAAATCAACAATATTATCCAATGCGAAATTTGTCTCCACCCACTGCCAGCTATCAAACTCTGGCTGATCATGGCCCGCACTCAAATCAACAACTGAATCATCCCCTAAAAACTCGAGTAAAAACCAAACTTGTTTTTGCCCTTTAAAATTGACCTTACGTTTGTTTGACAATCTACCTCGGCGCTGACTACGTAGATAACGACCAGGCAAATTATAATGTAACCATTTCTTGGTGTGTGCGACCATTCTAACATCTCGCTTGGTCAGACCAGTCTCTTCCTGTAGCTCACGATACATAGCATCCAATAACGACTCATCGCGGCTTACGCCACCTTGCGGAAACTGCCAACCGTCACGATTAATACGCCGCGCCCAAAAAACTTGGCCCTTATTGTTGCAGATAATAATACCTACATTGGGTCGGTAACCGTCGTTAGTGAAAATAGGGTCGAAATTTTGCATGCACCGTAATTATAACCAGACTCTGTGATCTATTGGCACTATAATTGTGATCTTTAATTTTGGAGACAAATCGTGGCTCTAGCGCTTTTTGATTTAGATAACACACTATTAAATGGCGACAGCGATCATGCTTGGGGAATGTTTTTGGCCAATATAGGTGTACTGGATCGTCAAGAACAAAAGACCATGCAAGATTATTTTTATGATCAGTACCAGCAAGGGACGCTGGATATTTATGCATTCTGTGAATATCAATTCAATGAACTTACTAAGCATTCGATTGCTCAGCTAGATCAATGGCATTTACAATTTATGAGCACTATGATTGAACCTATGATCGCTAGCGGCAAGGCCTCGCTACTAGAGAAACATCAAATTGCTGACGATGATATTATAATAATCACGGCCACTAACGATTTCGTTACCGCTCCAATTGCCAAGCGGCTGGGTGTCGATCATCTGTTGGCAACCACAGCCGAATTTAAGAATAACGGCTATACTGGTAAAGTAGACGGTACACCTTGCTTTCAGGAAGGCAAAATCACTAAACTAAGAGCGTGGCTCGCCGCGCGCGGTCAAGAATTGAACAGTGATATTTTGGCGAATAGTGTTTTTTATAGCGACTCCATTAATGATTTACCATTACTGGAGTTAGTGGAAAAGCCAATAGCCGTTACCCCCGACGATCGGCTACGAGCACACGCACAACAGCAGCAATGGCAAATTATTGATTAGTTTACAGTCGAAAATTTTGTAAAAGATCAATCCAACAACGAAAGTAAACACACCACGTTTCCCCATTAAATATGACTATCAAAATTGGTAACTCAATCCCTAATTTAACCGTAGCCACCACGCGCAATGAGGCTCTTAAGCTGCGTGCGTTAAAAGGCAAAAACTTAGTCTTGTATTTTTATCCTAAAGACAATACGCCTGGATGCACTACTGAAGGTCAAAATTTTCGGGATGCTTATCGCGATTTCCAAAAATCTAATACTGAAATCTTGGGTGTTTCTAGAGAAAGCATTCGTAGCCATCAAAATTTTATTAACAAGCAAGAATTTCCTTTCGACTTAATATCAGACCCCGATGAAGTGTTGTGTAACGCCATGGACGTTATTAAAGAAAAAAGCATGTATGGAAAAACCTATATGGGCATAGAACGCAGTACCTTTATTTTCGATGACAAAGGGAAACTTCGGCACGAAATTCGCAAAGTGAAAGTGAAGGGACACGTTGACGAAGTATTGGCATTAGTCAAAAGCCTATGATCCAAGGTCTATACGCTGCACCATCATTTAAGCAGTTTTCAGTTAGTTTTGAAAAGCTCAGTTTTAACCGACTCAGAGTTCTTGTATCAGGCTCGCTCAGTGAGATAGCCGCGATAGAGATTTAGATACATCAAGTAGGCAATAACATAAGCGGTAACGGCTACCAACATAGTCGCTATGAAACCGAAATATACGGAAAAGATAGCGCAAAAAATACCGCCTGCAACGGTACACAAGCCATTCAGGGCCCATGCCCATGCGATGGTTCCTTCAGGCTTGTTTTCGATCGCCAATACACCCATAGGAAAAGGCATTCCTAAGAAAAATGCTAATGGAAATATAATTGCTACTGAAGCCAATATTCGCAATGCCGTGCGCAGCTCTAACAAGCTATCGAATACGAATTGTTGGCAAACAATCACAATAACGGTGGCAACGACTATGCCAGCGAACGGAACCCAAACCTTCCCGCGCTCGATTAGCCGCAATTTTTCCGAAACCAAACTGCCTATCCCTGCACCAAATAAAAATGTGAATAAAACGACCGTATAGGTGTACAAGGGAAAACCTATAAGCTTCATAAAGATCTGGATAAAAACTAATTCAAAGATAATAAACCCCAGACCTAAACAACAAAAGTATGTCATAAAACTTGGCTTGCCTAGCCATTTCTCCCGGCCGGTTTTAGAGAAAAATAATGGCCCAAAAGTAAAAATCAAAGCAAATAAAATCGCCGCACCCGCACTGATAAATAGATGCATTACATCCACTGGGTACCCGGTGGCCTTTTGTGAGTTTAGTAGGCCAGAGATACCATCGTTTACGTACTTACTCTGATCAAAACGGGGCAATGTATCTAGGGACGTACGCAATGAGTTGAAAAATGGCTTGTTATCAGTGGGCTCTTCAATACGATAGGGCGCGGCATCGATTACCGATTGTGGCAATTTACCCACAAAAAAATCGTCACTCAAAAACGATTGTTCTGGAAAAAACGGATGCACTGGAAATCGATAATGAACCTTACCAAGAAAGCCCCCAATAGCGACCATTTCTTCTTCAGTCCAGGGAGACATTTTTACTAAAAACGTGGGTAAATCATCTCTAACACCGGGCACGTCTGCTACAAAAGCGTGCTTACGAAAATCTTTACGACCTAACTCAGCCCAAGCACGCGCGGCGGTTGCTACCATTTTCGGGTATACATGATGGTTAATATGCAAAATCCCATCTTCTGACAAATGCGTAAAATATTCTTTATATGCTTCAACTGTCTGCAAATACGCAGATTGCATGGCACCGCTGCCTGCCGCAATGCTAGAGCTAGTATGATTGCTGAACATTTGAATAATGTCGTAAGTATTATTCGTTTGACGCAAAAAGCTGCGGCCCTCGCCACGTTGTATGTTTGCGCGGGGGTCATTCATAATATTGCCGATATAATCAGCATAGTTAGTTTTTCCAAGATCAACTACAGTGCCCACCAGCTCGATTCCATCGACGTTACTGGCCCCGTAGGTCAAGGCTGCTTTTAATTCTTGGCCACCGGCACTACCGATTACCAATACATTGGCACCAGTATCCGCCTTTAAAAAATGTGATAGAGCAACGTAAGAGTGCCAAAAGTGATCTAAAGCCGAGGCAGGCAAGCTGGCACGCAAGGCTTCGAAATCTCCATCAAAGGGATAATAATAACTGGATTGGGTTCCTCCATCATAAGCTATCCATTTTCGGGCTCGACCGTCTCGTTCTATATTTAAAACATCAATTTTAGAAATCGGGTCCCACCAAGTTCCTTCTTTGCGTTTTTTTACTAAGGACTTGTAGCCACGCTTTTCCATGTGCGGCTCAAAAGTATCAATTGAACCTTTTGTAAATGGGTAGACCATAACCACAACCGCAATCGCGATCAAAGCTATGCTAGTCAACCTCCCTTGCCCAGAAGAAAAACAAAGTGCAGAAAAAACAGCTAGGCCCGCCACCACATAAAGTGTTCCGGCGGTACCTATGGTTGGTAACAATGGAATGAGCAAAATACTGCCTAATGCGGCGCCAATTAAATCCCAAAAATAGAGTTGCCGAATCTGCGTAGCGTAATGAGAGAAAACGATTGACAGTACTAATCCTGCCAAAAAGAACGGTACGCAAATGACGAGATAAATCAAAAAGAAATTTACCGCCATCTCGGCCGCTCGATCCGTAACCAGCAGCTCATAGTCAAACGGCAATCGATCAATCGCCCACTGCATTAATAACACCCAAGCCGCCATCGCAAGCGTTAAGATCGATAGTTTGAACCACAAACGATCACTTTTTATAACGGGCTTGAGGGACAAATAAACACCCGCTAAGCCAAATGAGAATACCGCTAAGGTAATTACCATATAGGCCATATTTGGATACCAGAGCACATCGAATATGCGAATGAGATTTAGCTCGAGAAGCAGAGATGCTAGGGCAATACAAAATACACCTAGTGCGGTTTTGCTCATTAAACTATACCTTTGTACATAGGGTGAAATTCGGCGTGTTCGGGTCGCGACTATACAGAGCTGTGAGGCTTATAGCAATTTAATTAGTGGCTCTAAATTCTCTACAGAAGATGCTATTTTGGGTGTTTAGAAACCTTTTAATTTAAGTGCTAAATCTGTTGAACTAGAGGCATTGGTCAATGCCACTTCTTCAGTGATAGTGCCATCACGAACCAGTTCATAAAGATGCGCATCAAAGTGCAACATTCCTTCTACTTTTTCGCCACTTTTAATCAAATCCTTAATCTCCTTAATGCGCAAAGGATCAATAATTAATTCGCGCGCCAACGGTGTAACATTAAATACCTCGCACGCCACGGCTCGCCCCCCCTCTTCTTTTTTGGGCAATAGCCGTTGGGTAACTATGCAGCGCAAATTGTGTGCCAATTTAGCTCTAATGGTCACTTGTTCTTCGCCACCAAAACTGGATACCATTCTGGTAATCGCATCGGCTGAGTTTGGTGCGTGCAGTGTACTAAATACTAAATGGCCGGTTTCAGCTGCTGTCAAAGCGATCTCAATACTCTCAGGATCACGCATCTCTCCCATTAAAATAACATCGGGGTCTTCACGCAACGCTGCCTTCATCGCCATGCCAAAATCGGGCACATCAATACCGACCTGACGTTGAGAAATCACGCAGCGTTGTTCGGTAAAAACATATTCCACTGGATCTTCGATAGTCAATATATGCTCGTATCTCTCGGCGTTGATCTCGTTCAACAGGGCCGCCATAGAAGTAGATTTACCAGAACCGGTGGCACCTGAGAAAATAACCAAACCTTGGCGCATTTGGGAAATACTCTCTACCTGTGGCGGCAAGCCTAGTACCTCTGGCTTTGGAATATTACTTTCAATAACTCGCATTACTAGCGCCAACTGACCAAGTTGGCGAAACATATTAAGCCGAACTCGATTACCTTCACTGTCGGTTAAGGCCAAATCCACCTGATTATTTTCTTTGAACAAACCTAAATGATACTTGGAGATTAGCGGGTAAATTAAGCGCTCAATCATCTCGTCACTCATCACTGGCGAACCTTTAACTTGTCGCACCCGGCCATCGAGTCGCATCATAATATTGTGATCAGCTCTAATATGAATATCCGATGCCTTAAACTGGCATGCAGAACTTATAATACTGGTCAAAAATTCAAGTGCTTCCTTTACTTGAGGAGTGTCTTTTAATTTGTCCGAATGCATCGGGTTTTCGTGTTCCATAGATCAGGCCTTTATTCGTTATTTTAAATTATTAGTATATTGTTATGTATCAACCGCGCGCATTCTTTCAAAGCATTCAAGCGCCGACCCATTATCTAAGCACAACCCTACTTTTTCAACAGCCTTAGCTAAACTAAACGAATCATTATGAGCGGATAAAATTTGACCCGCGGCCAAACATAGACTCTGCGTAGCAATACCAGATGCTCCCGCTAACACCGCCAGTCCCACGTCTAAACAGTTTTGAACAGGATCATCAACATCACCAAGACTGAGGGCCGCGGATTTTGAAGAGAATAACAACTCGCTGTCGAGGATTTCTTTATGATCGTCCACTTCGTCCGGCATATCGCCACTAAAAAAGAAACGTCGCAATGGCTTATTTAGCGCCGGAGCCAAGCCTCCTTCGACGCCTTTGGTCAATAAAATCGAATCGTAACCCGCATGTTTGGCAACTCTTGCGTAGATATTAGGGTAGGCCTTATGCACATAACCAAGAGCCATGTGAGTTGACTGCGCTCCCCGTAATGGCATCAACATTCGCTCTAAGGTCGTTAGGGCTGTACGCTTTACCATCCGATCACGCAAATCCAACAGGCTGTTTAGAGCAGGTGCATAACTGGCTTGATCGAGATAACCCCATCCGAATTTAGATAAACTCGCAGCCACCTCACGACTACTTTGATCAACCAATATTCCAGCTCGTTGATAAACTTGTTGCGCGGTCACTCCATGTTTTGGACCGACGGTTTCTACGCCGTGCAATACGCTATTTAATCCGCAGGCCGCCAACACGCAGGGGATGAATGGTGTCATACTAACGTTGCGCACATATCCGTCAAATGGGTCAGCTAAGCAAATTAACTCTGGCGATGGAGCGGTAATGGTTTCTACAGATGATTGCATGGCATCAAACAGTCCAATAAACTCTTCCGTACTCTCGCGTTTCATGCGCAGAGCAATTAGTAATACCGCAGTTTGTACCTCATCAATTTCGCCGGCCAAAATACCGTGCATCACCGCACTTGCCTCTTGGCGACTTAAATCGCGCCCACGATCGGGGCCCACAGCTACTTTTTGTATTGCTTCGCGCATGCGCTGATGCTCGAGTTTAGCTGGATATTCAGACTTAGAGCTTTCATTGATTTGCATAGACGCGATAATGCCATATCAGTGTTATAAATCTACGATAAAATACCGACCATGCAAAACTACCCAATTTTCGTCGATCTTAAGAAACAGCCATGCCTAGTCGTTGGCGGTGGTCCTGTGGCATTGCGTAAAATTCGCTTAATGATGAGTGCTGGTGCAACAATAACGGTAGTTGCACCGCAACTTTGCGAAGATTTACAACAGGAATTTGGTAAACAGATAACCCACCACGCACGTACTTTTGTCGACGAAGATATTGACGGATTTCGACTCATTACAGCTGCTACCAATGAGCCACAAGTCAATCGGCGTGTTTCAGAATTAGCACAAGCTAAAAATATACCCGTGAATGTAGTGGATGAACCCGAGTTATGCAGTTTTATTACGCCGTCAATCGTGGATCGCTCGCCAGTCGTAATTGCTATTTCAACAGGAGGCGGTGCTCCAGTGTTAGCACGTATCCTGCGCAGCAAGTTAGAAGCGTATATTCCAGCTAGCTATGGTCACTTAGCTGAAGCAATGAGTCGATACCGCACAAAACTCAAAATCCGTTTGCCGGATGAGCAAGACCGCAGACGTTTTTGGGAAAAAATTGTACACGGTTCTATAGCAGAGCAATTTTTCTCTGGCCGCTTGAAACAAGCCGAGCATGCCATGCAGTCAGCTATTGAAAATAGCTCCATCGATGGCTCCAATATCAAAACTACTGGCGAGGTGTGGCTTATCGGTGCGGGCCCAGGCGACCCAGATTTACTCACGTTTCGTGCTTTGCGTCTAATGCAACAAGCCGATGTGGTGTTATATGACCGCCTAGTCAGCGACGAAATTTTAAATCTAACGCGGCGCGACGCCGACCGAGTTTACGTTGGAAAAAAACGCTCTGAACACGCCGTTCCGCAGGATCAAATCAATCAACTACTAGTCGATTTAGCAAAGCAAGGAAAGTCAATCGTTAGGCTGAAAGGCGGCGATCCTTTTATTTTTGGTCGTGGCGGTGAAGAAATTGAATTACTCGCCGAATCAGACATTCCATTTCAAATAGTCCCTGGGATTACCGCCGCCAGTGGTTGCGCAACCTATGCTGGCATCCCTTTAACACATCGCGATCACGCTCAATCTTGCTTATTCGTTACGGGTCATTTAAAGAACGGTTCAGTGGATCTTAACTGGCCATTACTCGCCACCCCCAATCAAACTGTGGTTATTTACATGGGACTAATCGGTCTACCTATAATTTGCCAGCGATTAGTCGCGCATGGAGTTACGCCCGATACACCCATAGCATTGGTGGAACAAGGCACAACCCGTCAGCAACGAGTTTTCACCGCCACCTTGGAAAGCATGGTAGAAAAAATCGAGGGGCAAGATATTCACGCACCAACATTAATTATTGTCGGATCCGTCGTATCCTTACATGAATCACTGCGTTGGTATCAGCCTGCTTAGTTTGCTATGCACCTGATTCAAGTGCTAATCAAAAATCACATCTCTAGTAATCGGATCTTGGTAATCGCTAACATAATTGCATTTATTAAAACCATCCCCAAAAACGCAAAAAGCCCCGCATAGGCGAGGCTTTTTAAAAACGTTAAAACTCTAGTCTTAAGCGGCGACAATACTCACCTGCTTACGCTTCTTAGGGCCTTTAACTTCAAATTTAACCACCCCTGTTTTTAACGCGAATAAAGTATAGTCTTTGCCCATACCTACATCAGTGCCAGGATGGAAGGAGCTCCCACGTTGGCGAACAATAATGCTACCGGCGTTAACCAATTGACCTGCGTAGCGTTTCACACCGAGCCGCTTTGAATTTGAATCGCGGCCGTTGCGAGAACTACCACCTGCTTTTTTATGTGCCATATCTTTTTACCTGTTCTGTTTATACGCTTTAAGCCAGTAGAAATTAGTTTAAGCCTATAGAAATTAACCTTTTAAGAATTCTTTCGCTTGTTTAACCCATTCATCGCGCTCAATACGTCCTTTAAAATTTAGTTCGTCGTCTACGCGAGTGATCTCTTCGGGTGTGAAATCAGCAATTTGTTGAAAAGTAGTGATACCCAATGCTTCCAGCTTTCCAACAATAACTGGGCCGACGCCGGAAATTCTTTTCAAATCATCGGCTGTATCTGGGGTCGCCGCTTTTTCAGCTTTAGGCGCAGGAGCTTCAGTTTTAGGCGCAGCCGCTTTGGCTTTTTTCGCCGCTGGCTTTTTAGCTACGGATTTACCGCCAATCGCAGTAATCTCAAGCTCAGTAAAATTCTGACGATGGCCAGTTCGAGTGCGGGAATTTTGACGCCGGCGAAATTTAACAATGCGAAGCTTTTTACCACGTCCATTACTCAAGACGGTAGCTTCCACAGTTTTGTCGAGCATTGGAGTGCCCACTTCAACAGTGGCACCATCTCCAATCATCAGAACTTGATCTAAAGTGACTTTGTCACCCTGTTGAGCGTTATTCAAACTTTCAACTTTAAGTTTGTCGCCTACCGCGACACGGTATTGCTTACCGCCGGTTTTAACTACCGCATACATAATATATCTCCGATCTTTCGATCTTTTTTCTGCGTTCTGAAGGGGTAGGAGGCTAACCAACCTGCTATCTTTCTTCCAATATTACGGACCCAGCGAACAGGCGCGAAATATTAGTGTTTTTGGTGCTTTAGGTCAACTGCATAACGGGAATAATTAATAGTTTTATTCATCTCAAAAAAGCACTAAATAAACGCCGTTTTTTCATGCATCAGCTATAATCTATTCTATGAGCATTAGAAGCACCCCAATCAGCGATGCTGGATCACCAAGTCTTGATATCAAAAACGTTATCGACCTAGTTAACGGAGATATGGCGGTGGTTAATCAGATAATCGCTACCAACCTAAATAGTGACGTTGCTTTGATTAACCAACTGGGTGCTTATATTATTCAAGCTGGCGGCAAGCGCTTGCGACCGGTAGCGTTATTATTGGTTGCAAAAGCCACTAATCCAGAATCAAATGAGTTTGATTCAAATCAAACCTTGTTAGCCGCAATTATCGAATTTATTCATACCGCGACGCTGCTACACGATGATGTAGTAGACGAATCCGAGATGCGTCGCGGCAGCGAAACAGCAAACGAAGTATTTGGAAATGCTGCGAGTGTGCTCGTTGGAGACTATCTATATTCTAGGGCTTTCCAAATGATGGTCGAAGTAGGCAGCATGCGCGTTATGGAAATATTGTCGCAGACTACCAATAGAATTGCTGAAGGCGAAGTAATGCAATTAATCAATTGCGGTTCGGCAGAAACGTCTGAACAGCAGTATATGGATACCATTCAGTCCAAAACTGCTATACTTTTCGAAGCAGCAACTCAACTTGGTGCTGTAATCACAAAGCAAGCGAGTACGGTTGAAGCAGCCATGGCCGCCTATGGTTTGCATCTAGGCACGGCTTTTCAACTTATGGACGATATCCTTGATTACACCGCAAATGCCGAGCACATGGGTAAAAACGTAGGTGACGATCTGGCCGAAGGCAAACCGACCTTGCCCATGATTAATGCTATCGAAAGAGCTGAAGGCTCAGACAAAGAACTATTAAAGAATGCGATTACTAATGCCAACCGAGAAAAACTGGAATCGGTATTAGAGATAATCGAACGTACGGGTTCACTGGCCTATACCGCCAGGGTAGCTCGTGAAGAGGCTAAACGGGCACAAAACGCACTTGAAGTACTGGCAGAGTCTAAATACAAAACAGCTTTAATGAAATTGGCTCAGTTCTCTGTTGACCGAACATTTTAAAAAGGACCTTAAAACGAAAGTTTTGGCATACGATTTTTAACGACTAAGGTTTTAAAGGCTAAAGTTTTAACAACTGATATTTTACCGTTAGGAGAACCTGCGTGTCTATCTGAGCCAATCATTCAATGATAAGCCACCGGTAATAAGCTGCACCTAGTTAAAATTATAAGTCGCTTTTAAGAAAATTGGCTTTCAATACCTCAATAGCACCTATCCAATTGGCAACTTATCCTTGGCTTAGACACCCCTGCTATTTCCTCAACATTAAAATTAGTTTAACTAAAATTCTCTATTAGTGGACGATTTGAAATACTTGGAAACTGTGAATAAAGAGCAGCAACTAATTATATTAAGCATGGTTACCAATAATCTAGCTAAAAAATATAGCTTAGGATGGCCATTCAACGAGGCAAGACTGAAAATGGATTGCCTTAAATTTTCTGAGATGCTCTATGAGCATCAACGCGGGCAGCAAGCTTAAACGCAGTCAATGGAGCACTGTTAAATCACGTGGTGAAATAATACATTGGTAATTTAAATAGACCTATTTAGCGACAAACGAGCCTATATTGGCCATAAATAATCGATAAAAATTGCATATTTGACTTTTATTCGTTTTAATTTTGAACTTTCTAAAAAATTAATATTTATAATTAGGGTGTAAAAAACCTCTCATTATTGCTGTTTTTAAACCTCAGATCCGTTATTTTGCCGTCCACTAGCGAAATATTCACTTAAGATATTATGCTATCCATCTGTTTTTATTCATTATAAATTCTTTGTTGATCTATCAAATAGAATCATTATGTTATATCATCATTAATGATGATTAATATTATTAATTCATTATAATCACCTTGTTTGGTGTTACCAGAATTTAATAAAGTAGGCTAAAGTTGTAACGTGCTTAAATGACTAAGCGCAGCAGGGTTAAAGATAAGATACTACGGTTTACGGGTTAAAAGGTTAGAGATTTAGTTTGTCTTACAATAGAGTAGGTATCTATTGAAAGAACCTAAAAATGATGGTTTCAAATTAGAGAGTTTCGAGTTTGATAGGTTTGACTTTAACAGGTTCGACTTAAATGGGTTCTACAAGGAAGAAAGTTAATTTAAGGAATTAATTTAGACAAACATTATCTAACAATTTAGACGTAGGATACTCATCTTAAATATTGAGGGAACAGGGAGTAAACGCTTGTCTGTGGTTGTGAATGGCCCATGACCATAGACAAGCCTCTCCCATACTCTACTTTTCTATTAAACTCTTCTATTAAATAAAGACTCTTCTATTAAAGAATCTTCTATGAGCGTCGATAATTCGCTTTCTAATTCACTCACTAGCTGTATGCCCCTATTTACCCGGGTGCTCACTTCTTGTGATGTCCTTTTTTATTAATTGATGCCTTGCGTCAGCCTCCCCTACCCTCTGATTCAGGCTCTGATCATTGTCGGTAAGTTTGAATATTGATTGGTGGGGCGCGACCCAACCCCTTCCTCGTTAAGAGATTGAATTACCTACAAACAGTTTTTATAGGCCTTCTTATAGGTTGTAGTAGGTTTTAAGTGCTACTTGGAAATACATTTCGCTTAACAACTCACATACTAACTAGCTTAATAAGCGAATCGCTTCTTTAAGAGCGTCGTTATAGCTGCGTACATTCATTTTGGCATAGAGCGTACGTAAATGAGATCGAACCGTGGCAAGAGAAATATCCACTTCGTAGGCAATTTCTTTGGGCTTTAATCCATCGACCATGTGCTTCAATACGTTTGTTTCAGATTTAGTAAGAGAAAATGCTTTAGCCACCGCAGCCATACGATTGTCGCTGCCAATGGCGTCATGATCTTGAATGTATAGAAGAAATTCAGCGTCTACAGAAGTAGGCTCATAGGATAATGTATAAGCCCGATACACCATATCAATTGACGGTAAAATAAATCGTTCGGTGCCAGCGACACCGCCCCACATCGATTCCATAATTTGTTTTACATTGGCAGTATTCTTATTGTTGTTGAAATGAACTTTACTACCAGCAACACCCAACCAGTGTTTTTCAATCGCGAACGATCCTTCTATATTAGAGTCTATCAATTCCATTTCTCGATTGAGCAAGAATAAGGGTAATGGAAAGTGAGGAAATTCTCCCAATCCACCAAATTTACTTTTTACCTGCATACTATTCAAACCCATCTTAACTACATGTCCATGATCAATATTACCCATTATTCACTCCTCGTTACCCAGTCTAATAAAATATGCTTCGCCTATCAAAGTGTTTATCTATTTAGTCTCCAACTATATCTACGGTCAAATTCAAACTTGCGATTAATTCAGAAGTTAAGCGACCGCCTTAGCAAGCTGCCAATTTAAACTTTCGATCAACCCAATCGTGTCCATATGATGCCAATATAGAATAACCTGATAAATATACCTTTCATGACTGTAGATTTACCCATGTATTTAATGGGGTAATTTCTACAATATTATCGGTGTTTACGCTTAATCGAAAAAATATTACTGGATATATGAAAATTTTATAATACATTTGTCTATTATTTAATATTTAGCCGTAGACCGAACTCAAATCAAACGAGTGGACCTTTTTATTCGGATTAATAACTAAAGCTAATTAGTACTAGAAACAATGGGCACAAAAAAACCTGCATTTAGCAGGTTTATTGCGTGATAAAAAGAGCGGCCGTTTAAGCCGCATCGTCCTCTTCATAAACTTCGTCGTCTTCATCATCGTCAAACAATGCCGCATGGGCCTCTAGATCAAAGTCGACTAACTGGATATAAGCCATCGGTGCATTATCACCAGGGCGATTACCGCATTTAAGAATCCGCGTATAACCACCTGGGCGATCTTTCATGCGCTCACCGATATCTTCAAATAACTTTGTAACAATATCCCGATCTCGCAGCTTAGCGAAAGCGCTACGTTTATTTGCCAGAGTAGAATCTTTGCCTAATGTAATAACGGGCTCAACGAACATTCTCAATTCCTTGGCTTTAGCAACCGTAGTTTTGATTTGTTCGTGCTTAAGCAAAGACACCATCATATTACGGAACATAGCCTGACGGTGGCTTGAATTTCGATTGAACTGACGTCCTGATTTTCTATGTCTCATGACAGAAACCTATTTATTTTCTATTTATGTCCTACGCATCTGAGTCAATGCGAAGTGCTGCTGGTGGCCAGTTTTGCAACTGCATCCCGAGCGACAACCCACGTTGAGCCAATACGTCTTTAATTTCAGTAAGCGATTTTTTACCCAAGTTAGGAGTTTTCATCAACTCCACTTCAGAGCGCAGCACTAAATCACCAATGTAATAAATACTCTCAGCTTTCAAGCAATTAGCTGAGCGAACCGTTAACTCTAATTCGTCGACTGGACGTAGCAATACCGGATCCACTTCAGGTTCTTTTTCCTCTTGTGCGACCGCAGCAATCTCTTCAAGATTAACAAATACTTGAATTTGCTGGCTTAATGCGGTGGCCGCTTTGCGAATGGCATCTTCAGGATCGATGGTGCCATTAGTTTCAATATTTAAGGTTAATTTATCCAAATCAGTACGCTGTTCTACCCGCGCATCATCAACCGAATACGATACTTTCAAAACCGGACTATAAGTTGCATCAAGCTGCATCAACCCGATTTCTTTGTCTTCAGTGTCGCTCTTGCGTGCTTCTGAAATTTGGTAGCCACGGCCACTACGAACGATTAGCTCGGCATGAAACTTAGCGTCTTTAGACAAATGTGCGATCACGTGATCAGGGTTGCAGATTTCGACATCTTGTACCGTTTGAATGTCACCTGCGGTCAATACACCTTCACCTGAAGAGCTCAACGTTAAGGTTACAGACTCATCAAACTCTTTCTTGACAGCAACGCCTTTCAAGTTGAGCAAAATATCAATGACGTCTTCTTGTACACCTTCAATTGATGAGTATTCGTGCAATACGCCATCTATTTTGACGTCAGTGATAGCAGAACCGGGTATGCATGACAGTAAAATGCGACGCAATGCGTTACCTAAGGTATAACCAAAGCCACGTTCTAGCGGCTCAATAGTAACTCGTGAGCGAACACCGTCTTCAGTGTTTACATCAACAAATCGTGGTGTTAATAGTTGTTCGATAGTTTCTGACATGTTCTGCTTTCTCCAGTTATTTACCGAGCTCCTCTGGCGCAACTCGGTTAAATTATTAGATTTAGTCCTGCTAAAATTGTCTTCAGTAGTACGCCAACTCGCTCTGTAACTTGCCTCAATCGGAGTTATAAAGCCCCTAGACGAATATTACAAAATGCGGCGGCATCCTGTAGAAAAAAGTGCTATTTAGAGTAGAGTGCAACTACCAATGATTCGTCTATATCAGCCGATAATTCATTTCGCTCAGGAGCGGCTTTGAATACGCCTTTTTTTGAAGAAGAATCAACGCTCAACCAATCGGGAATACCAATTTGCTCAGCTATTTCCAAGGCAGCTGTGATACGTAATTGCTTTTTAGCTTTATCACGAATCTCAATTTCATCACCCGGTTTTACATTGAATGACGGAATATTCACGAGTTGGCCGTTAACTTTTACCGATTTATGGCTTACTAGCTGCCGCGCTTCAGCACGCGTTACTGCGAAACCCATGCGATAAACAACGTTGTCCAAGCGCGACTCCAAAAGGGTCAGCAGATTCTCACCTGTCGAACCTTTAATTCGAGCGGCTTCGGCATAATAGGCACGGAATTTTTTCTCTAATACACCGTAAATACGCCTTAACTTCTGCTTCTCTCGCAGTTGCGTACCATAAACGGTGGTGCGTGGACGACGCGATTGCGCGTTCTGACCAGGCACTTTGTCAATTTTACATTTAGACTCTAGCGCACGAGCTGGACTCTTGAGGAATAAGTCGGTGCCTTCACGGCGCGCCAATTTACAAGTTGGGCCAATATATCTTGCCATTTTATTTAATCTCTAGTCTGTTTAATGTTGCTCTCGTACGAGTGCGACGAACACTGTTACGAACG
>CAZJWW010000020.1:14838-27599 GCA_964549895.1 uncultured Gammaproteobacteria bacterium | reverse complement strand
AATACCAAAGTGCTGGATATGAAACTTAACGGTGGAGCAGTGGCCGGCGTGGTCACTGAGCATGGTGATATTGATGCTGAGTATGTTGTTAACTGCGCGGGTATGTGGGCGCGCGAGTTTGGGCGTAAAGCCGGTGTTAACGTGCCATTGCATGCCGCTGAACATTTTTACGTGGTTACTGAACCGATTGAAGGTTTATCTAGTGTGCCTACCTTGCGAGATATGGATGCATACTCCTACTTTAAGGAAGACACAGGTAAGCTATTGGTCGGCATGTTCGAGCCAAATGCCAAGCCATGGGGTATGAATGGTATACCCGACAACTTTTGTTTTGATGAGCTCCCTGAAGATTTCGATCACCTCGCGCCTTATTTAGAAATGGCCACCGCTCGCGTACCCAAAATGGCCGAGACTGGTTTGCAGGTATTTTTTAATGGGCCTGAATCCTTTACACCAGATGATCGATACCATCTTGGTGAAGCTCCTGAGTGTCGTAATTATTTTGTCGCTGCAGGGTTTAACTCGATTGGCATTCAATCGGCTGGCGGCGCCGGCAAAATGTTGGCTGAGTGGATCCACAAAGGGCATGCGCCGCAAGATTTATGGGATGTAGACATACGTCGCAATATGCCTTTTCAAAATAATCGACGCTACTTATACGACCGTACGAAAGAGTCGTTGGGCTTATTATACGAAACGCATTTTCCGTTTAAACAATTTACCACCGCACGCGGCGCGCGCCGTTCGGTGTTGCATGAGCAGCTAAAAGCCTTAGGCGCCGTGTTCGGTTCCGACAACGGTTGGGAGCGAGCTAATTGGTTTGCCAATGAAGGGCAGACACCCGAATATGAACTCTCATACGGGCGTCAAAATTGGTTTGAAAATAATAAAGCGGAACATGAGGCGGTGCGGTCTGCGGTCGGGGTAATCGATCAAAGTTCATTTTCAAAGTATCAAGTAGAAGGTCCAGATGCCGAATCATTCCTGAATCGAATATGTTCGAATGATGTCGCAGTAGCCGTGGGTAAAATGGTTTACACACAATGGCTAAATGAACGCGGTGGGATTGAAGCTGACGTTACGGTGACACGCCTAGCCGAAGCTAAATATTTGGTGGTGTCCGGAGTAGCATGCCAAAGCCGCGATTTGCATTGGCTAAAACGCAACAAAACGGCCGAGGAAATCGTATTTATCAACGATGTCACTTCTGCCTATGCCGTGGTAACAGTAATGGGGCCAAGATCTCGTGACACTTTAAGCAAACTAAGCGAGTCGGATTTATCTGACCAAGGTTTTCCATTTGCCACTTCGCGTGAAATCGATTTACATTACGCCATTGTGCGCGCATCACGCATTACTTATGTCGGTGAATTGGGCTGGGAGTTATACGTTCCAACTGAATATGCGCCAAGTGTTTATGATGCGGTGATGGGGGCTGGCGCTGAGTTTGGCATCAAACCTTATGGTTATCACACTATGAACTCCTTACGTATCGAAAAATGTTATCGTCATTGGGGGCACGATATTACCGACGAAGACACGCCGCTGGAAGCCGGTTTGGGTTTTGCATCCAAGTTAGATAAAGCCGATGGCTTTATTGGGCGCAATGCATTAGTTGCACAAAAATCCGCTGGCCCTCTCACTAAACGCTTCGTTGCCTTTTTGTTTAAAGACCCTGAGCCGCTGTGTTATCACGAAGAACCGATCTGCGCGAATGGACAAGTGGTGGGGCACGTCACTGGCGCTATGTTTGGTCACACGCTTGGTGCGACCGTCGCCATGGGTTATGTGCATCACAAAGGAGGTGTGAGTAAAGATTGGTTAGAAAGTACCGATTTTGAGATTGAAGTGGAGTGTGAACGTTACCCCGTCACTCCTTCTTTGAGGTCTTTCTACGACGCTGGTATGAAAAAAATAAGGTGCTAGATTAATGGCTATTTCAAAAACAGCTACAGAGCCAGTACTAGACAGCAATAGTGTTCGTATTGGAAAGCAGATAAGAGATTTACGCAAAGCCAAGAGCATTACTTTGCAGTCGATGGCAGAGAGTATCGGTCGCTCAGTCGGTTACGTTAGCCAAGTAGAACGCGGCGTGTCTGCGCTACCAATTCCAGTTTTGCAATCTATCTCCAATACCTTGGGAGTGCAGATCACCTGGTTTTTCCACTCAGACGACGAGCAGCCGTTAACAGAGTTAGGTCATGTAGTGCGTGCCGACCTGCGCAGGCGATTAGATTTCACGGGTACGGGTATTCACGAAGAGTTATTGTCACCAAGTTTAAGCGGCGACCTGCTGATGATTCTAACCACCTTTTCTCCCTTAGCAGAGAGCGATCAACAGCCACGCAAACGCGATGGTGAAGAAGCCGGATACATTCAATCTGGCCAATTAGAGTTAACCATTGATAAGCAAACTTTTGCACTCAAAAAAGGCGATAGCTTTTCATTCACTGCAGACGAAAACCACAAAGTTAAAAATCCATCGACTATAGAAGATGCGGTAGTCGTGTGGGTTATCACCCCGCCGAGGTATTAAACTTAGTGTTAGTCTTGGGAACCCGAAGGGCCACTATTTTCGGCATGTTTCTTCTAGGTGCCCTTGGGGTATGTGTCAAAGAAATGAAGGCCCGCCCCGGCAATCGTTGCATGGACGCAACTTATTAGAGCAGTGCAGGAGCAACTGCCGAGGGGCAATCTTTATCAGAAACGTAAAATTAAGCTTTTTGCCGTATTAGCTAACTGGCATTGAATAACGAATAGGCAATTTAAACCTAATATAAACCAAACTACTCGTTAATCAATTCTACTAATTCGGCCGCGGCTTCTTTTAAGCGTGGTATATGCTGAGTTGCCTCATCCATGCTCATGCGCGCGGTTGGCGCATGCATCGCCAGCGCACCAAAAAACTGATCATTGGTGTTTTTAATTGGTACAGCAACGGCCACCATACCTTGCATAAACTCTTCATTATCAATACCAATATTGTCCTTGCGCAGCCGTTTGAGTTCTACCTTAAGTTTTCGCACGTCGTTCAAAGTGTTGGGAGTAAACTGCTCGTAGTTTAATTTTGCCAACAGTCGCGTGCGTTTGCCGCTTGGTAAGTGGTTTAAAAATAGCTTGCCACTGGCGGTGCAGTAAACCGGTACTCTGTCGTTTTTACGTAATTGAATTCGCAATGGCCAATGGGTTTCCACTCGATCAAAATAAACCATTTCTGATCCATCGGGAATGGAGAGATTGCAAGTTTCGCCTAAGTCTTCTGAGAGACGTTGTAATACTCCATGGCGTTCGGTGCGCCAATGGTCGTTGTTACTTAGTACCGCCAAAGCCATGGTTGACAGTCGTTCGCCAGGCAAATAACCGCGCCCATCCAAACGTGGCTGCAGGTAACCTTCATTTACCAACATTACACATAAGCGATGCATGGTTGCTTTGGGGAGCTTCAGCACCTGATTAATATCTGTTGCAGTCAGAGGCGTTGACGAGCTTGCAACGGTTTCTAAGATGGCGAGTGAGCGCAAGGCAGCTGACGATTTTTCCGTAACTCCACTGTCTTGTCTATTTTTTGTCATGTGATTAAATTTCCACCGCCTTTATTTGTTTGTACTTGGGCTAAGTACTGCTGCTATAGGGCTAGGTTGTCATTGTATTATATTCTGATTAATTGGCTGCGCCTATATAACTTTCTATACTATTCATAGAGTTAAGGCTTCTTTTAAATATGTAAGATTAATTTTTATAATTAGGTCTTAAAAGTACATGGAATGAATTTTGTGATTACTTTAGTAGACATTATTAGGCAGGAAAACATATGCAGCTCGACTTAAATAAAAGCCCAGAATCATCGAATAATATGAAGAACGATTTTAAAGCAGTCGTCACGCCGGACCGTGTCCGTCAGCCTAAACTTCAACTGGCAGATAAAGTAGCAAATTCAAAAGAAAGCCTTGCATCGGCTGTTAGCAATAATGTTCGGGGGATTGATTTCGTTGGTATTGCAGGCTAACACTCTGGCTTTTATCACACGATAAGGCTTCGTAGCGCCTTATGTGGTTCAAAAATTAAAGCTCCAACGCCGAAGTATTGAGGCGGTTTCCTCTGGGTTGTCTAGGACGACGACTACTTCAAAAGCTCTTTTTCCAACACTTTTTCAAAAGTGTTCTTCATACCTTAAAGCACTCGTAAGTTAGGCAGATTAATTTGCTGCTACTTGCAGCGCCTATATATAACTAAAAGTTATATATTAAGCATTTTCGATTATCCTTAGCTGTGGTAAGTTGTGGCGCCAATTGAGAGTTCTAATCTCTCAATTAAGCTCAAATGATGGTTCCGTAACTATGAATAAATTCGTTGATATTTCGAAGTCTTTGCCGGACTTTGAAGACCATGCTCAGCAGGAAACGAAATTTACCACCTGTTATATGTGCGCTTGCCGGTGCGGCATAAAGGTGACAACGGAGGGCAACGAAGTACGTTTTATTCAAGGCAATCCAAATCATCCTATCAATAAGGGTGTACTTTGTGCCAAAGGGAATTCTGGCATTATGAAACAGAGCTCTCCAGCAAAATTACGCTCGCCCTTACTGCGTAAACCTGGCACCGAACGAGGTGCTGGAGAGTTTGAAGAAATTAGCTGGGACCAAGCACTGGATATTCTCAGTAAACGTTTAAAACATATCCGCGCCACTGATCCTAAAAAGCTTGCATTTTTCACGGGTCGAGATCAGATGCAAGCCTTAACTGGTTTTTGGGCCAGTCAATTTGGAACCATCAATTGGGCTGCACACGGTGGATTTTGCTCAGTGAATATGGCTGCTGCCGGCCTTTACACAACTGGCTATGCATTCTGGGAGTTTGGCGACCCCGATTGGGAGAACACTAAGTATTTTATGATGTGGGGTGTAGCGGAAGATCATGCTTCCAACCCGATTAAGATTGGACTTAAAAAACTCAAAGATCGGGGTGCAAAGTTTGTCGCAGTAAATCCAGTACGGACTGGCTACCAAGCCATCGCCGATGAATGGATTGCAGTACGCCCTGGCACTGATGGCATCTTGGCTTTGTCTATGCTGCATGTTTTACTTAAAAACCAATTAGTCGATGATGAATTTTTGGTGCGCTACACCAACTCACCTCAGCTCGTAGTTAATACGCCGGGCAAACAGGGCGATGGCTTGTTTTTACGAAACGAACAGGGCGCGGCCTTAGCTTGGGATTTAGTTAGCGAGTCCTTTGTGGAAGCGGGTTCGGTCGAAATCAGCCCGGCGTTATTTGGTAGCTTTACTGCACCTGATGGTCGCCCAGTACGTACGGTCATGACTTTGCTGGCAGAGAAATATTTAGCTGAAGAATATTCACCTGCTGAAGCTGAAAAAGTCTGTGGTGTTGCCGCGCAAACCATCGAACGCCTTGCCTTAGAGATGGCGCATGTCGCGTTTAAGGAGAGCATTACATTGGACATCGAATGGACCGATTATGCAGGTCGTAAGCAAACTCAATTTATTGGTCGGCCGGTTTCAATGCATGCAATGCGTGGTATTTCAGCACACTCGAATGGTTTCCAAACCTGCCGCGCAATTCACTTATTACAAGTGATGTTGGGCACCATTGATTGCCCAGGCGGTCATTTGGCAAAACCGCCGTTTCCCAAACATATTCCTCCCCATTTAAAACCAGCGCGTGATATGGCACCGAATACGCCACTAACCTCGGCGCCCTTAGGTTTCCCTACCGAACCGGAAGATTTGGTGGTTGACGCCGAAGGTAATCCGTTACGCATTGATAAAGCGTATTCCTGGGACGCACCCATTGCTAACCATGGGCTAATGCATATGGTGATTAGCAATGCGGTTAAAGGCGATCCTTACGAAATAGATACCTTAATGTTGTTTATGGCGAACATGGCTTGGAACTCCAGTATGAATACTGAGAATACCATGGCTATGCTGCGAGAAAAGAGAGCCGATGGAGAGTATAAGATTCCGTTTATTGTGAACTCCGATGCTTTCCATTCAGAGATGGTGAATTATTCTGACCTAGTGCTGCCTGACACTACTTTTTTGGAACGCTACGATACCATTTCAATGTTAGATCGGCCAATCTCCGAGCCCGATGCGGCTTGCGACTCTATTCGTCAACCGATTATCGAGCCAGATCGAAATGTCCGATCGTGGCAAGAGGTATTAGTCGATCTAGCGGGCCGTTTAGATTTTCCGGCGTTTAAAAATACTGACGGCAGTAATAAGTACAACGATTATAAAGACTTCATCGTTAATTTCGAGCGTGCCCCTGGCATTGGTTTTCTAGCAGGTTGGCGCGGTAAAAATGGTGATCAACATTTAGTCGGTGAGCCTAATCCTAAGCAATGGGAAGCCTACATCGAAAACGAATGCTTCTTTAAATTTGAATTGCAAGATAATCAAGGTTATATGCGCCATGCCAATAAAGATTACTTGCAGTTGGCTAAGCGTGCAGGGTGGGTGGGTTCTACCGATCAAATAGTACTAGAAGTTTATTCTGAGACCTTGCAAAAATTTCGACTTGCTGGCCAAGGTTTGTACGACGGCCCAATGCCAAGTCAGGAGCAACACAAGCAACGACTGCGAGATTATTTTGATCCGCTACCATTTTACTATTTACCTTTAGAGCAAACGCGCATTGATAAACAAGAGTATCGTTTTCATGCAGTGACGCAGCGACCTATGTTTATGTACCACTCTTGGGATTCGCAAAACCCTTGGTTACGCCAAATCACTTCGCATAATTATTTATATATGAATCGCGACGAGTGTTTGAGCTTAGGAATCGCCGATGAATCCTGGGTTTGGGTTGAATCACACAATGGCAAGATTCGCGCGCAAGTAAGGCACATGAATGGGGTTGAGGCACACACTGTGTGGACTTGGAATGCGATTGCTAAACAATCAGGCACCTGGGGTTTGGACAAAGGCGTTAATGAAAGCAAAGATGCATTTTTATTAAATCATTTGATTTCAGAGTTATTGCCCCCCAAGGCCAGCTTCGCAGACATAACTAATTCCGACCCAATCACGGGTCAAGCAGCTTGGTATGACCTGTGTGTAAAAATCACGCCGGCGGCGGTCGAAGAAGTCGGAGCTTGGCCGCAGTTTGATGCTGTTAAACCATTACCAGGGCAAGCTGAATCACCCCGCGAACTTAATTATGCAACTCATAAAAACGTCAATATAAAACGCTCGTTCCAAGATATTCTGACTCGAGGTGTGAAATGAAGCTAGGTCTCGCCATTGATTTAGATACCTGCGTCGGCTGTCATGCTTGCGCCACTGCCTGTAAGCAGTGGAATACCTCTGGCACTATTGGTCCGCTCTCGGATCAAGACCCGTATGGAACGGACCCCAGTGGGTCTTGGTTGAATCGCATCCGGACTTTCGAAATAACAGAAACCCCGGCGATTGAAGCAAAGAAAAACCCAAACCACGAAATTTCAATTGAATCCCTGATAAGCAAGACCGTGCATATGCCAATGTCTTGTATGCAATGTGACGATGCAGCTTGCGTCACGGTTTGTCCAACGGGCGCTTCGTATAAGCGCCAAGAAGATGGGATTGTGTTGGTCGATCAAGACAAATGCATGGGCTGTAATCTCTGTGCCTGGGCCTGTCCCTATGGCGCTCGAGAATTAGATCAAGAACAAGGCGTAATGAAAAAATGCACGCTGTGTGTCGATCGTATTTACGATGAAGAATTACCTGAAGCTGAACGTCAACCGGCTTGCGTACTGAGTTGCCCCACGAGCTCGCGTACCTTTGGCGATTTTGATGATCCAAACTCCGCGGTCAGCCAACTAAGCGCTAATCGCGGTGGTGAAGGGTTGCTGCCTGAGCTTGGCTACAACCCAGTTAACAGGTATTTGCCCCCACGTAATAACGCAGATGTTCCGACTATAGAGGTTTCAGCCGATTCAGCTTTGGGTAAGTTAAAACAATGGGCGAACAAAGTTATTGCGCGTTAATGCTTAGGCTCTAAAAAAGGTTATCGGTTAGTAAATTATGAATCCTGCAATGTCTGTGTTGATTTTTACCGTCAGTTCCGGTGCCGGCTACGGCTTGCTCGGTTGGGCACTTGGCTTGCAAATAGCCAGCGGTCGAACGGTAAATATGACCGAATTTTTCCTGGTCGGTTTTATTGGACTTGCCTTAGTGACTCTTGGTTTGTTGTCGTCTACCTTGCATTTGGCCAACCCTAAAAACGCATGGCGTGCCTTTAGTCGTTTTCGCACGTCTTGGTTGTCGCGCGAGGGTGTATTCGCGGTACTCTTCTACCCCTTTATATTGGCGTACGCGATGGTGCTTTGGTTAAATGCTGGCGTTCCCAGTGGCTTGTCAAACCTGTTAGGCTTATTCGCTGTTGTAATAGCTCTACTTACAGTTATTTGTACTGGCATGATTTATGCCAGTTTGAAACCGATTCGCCAGTGGCACAATCGCCTCACTACGCCCTTATACATTTTATTCAGTGCCATGAGCGGCTGCCTTTTATTAGTGGTGTTGTGGTTTGCGCATGATAATTTTTTATCAGGGACTCTGGTATTCCACTTTGTCTGTTTAGCGGCACTCACCTTAGTGGCTAAACTTGCCTACTTTTTCTATATCGGTAAACCCGAAGGTTTAACGATTGGTGACGCTACAGGATTTAGTCAAGCACAAGTAAGGTTGTTAGACGCGGGGCATAGCGCAAAAACGTTTTTGAGTAATGAGTTCGTTTATGATGCTGGGGCGGTACTGCTAATGAATCGCCGTCGCTGGATGTTACTATTTACCTTTGTATTACCTGTCTGTATTACTTTGGTAGCCATTTATATCGCGCCCAATTTTGTACCAAGGGAAATTGTTTACTTAGCTATACCATGCTTGTTTATCGGTTTGTTACTGGAGCGATGGTTATTTTTTGCCGAAGCTCGGCATGTGGTGCGCTTGTATCATGGCGATCAACAAACTTAAAACTACTGACATCAACCCCAAGCCTTATGAGCGACATTTTCAAGCGTAATGAAAACAGCTCTATTTTAATAGATGGTGTGTCGTC
Source organism: uncultured Gammaproteobacteria bacterium (assembly GCA_964549895.1). Classification (GTDB taxonomy): domain Bacteria; phylum Pseudomonadota; class Gammaproteobacteria; order Arenicellales; family Arenicellaceae; genus Arenicella. The sequence continues at coordinate 18,533 of CAZJWW010000020.1, read as the reverse complement.
GCTGCCTGCGGACGGCTCGCTGGCTATAAGATCCGAGCACATAGAATGGCAGACCAGTGGCGTGGAAGGGTTTTGGATAAAACCGCTGTTCGAAGATGCAACACAACAAATGAAAACTTGGTTGATGAAGGTTGATGCAAAAGCTTATGCAGAACCCCACGCACATGAAGAAATAGAACAAATTTATATTCTTGATGGCTCATTCTATGATCAAGATGAAACCTATCAAGTAGGCGAGCTAGTGGTGCGTGCACCCGGCGCTCTACACAGCTCCGGCAGCCAAGATGGTGCGTTAGTATTGCTGGTCTACAGCCCTAAAAGGCTTTGATGTAAACTGCGATACTCTATGGTTCTTAAGCGACTCCATACTCAAATTTTTTAGACATAAGATAGGTTAATATCTGTCGATGAAAACGATTAATGATATATACGTTGATTTATTAAATTCTTATATGGTTCGAGGCAAGCTAGCGTGCCAATCTGGCGCCGGATGTTACAGTTATCTGTGGCCCGAATATACTAACCAAAATTTCCTGCGAGGTACGTTTTGATAACCGAGCACTATACGCTTTACGGTGCACCAATATCTTTATATACGGGTAAGGTGCGTTCATATTTAAAGAAAAAGGGTTTGCCTTACGAAGAAGTATTGTCGACCGTAAAGGTATATAAGAATTTAATTATTCCTCGTACCGGTGTGCGATTTATACCGGTTTTGCAAACACCTGATGATCAAGTTCTACAAGATACCACTGTCATATTGGATGAGCTGGAATCGCACCATCCCGATAATTCCATCTACCCAGATACCCCTAAACAACATTTAACTTCGTTATTGATAGAGACTTATGCTGAGGAATGGTTGGTGATTCCGGCCATGCATTATCGATGGAACTATCCGCAGCAGAACTCCAAATTTATTTATTCTGAGTTTGGTCGAGTTGTTTTTCCCAAAGCGCCAGCCTTTATTAGAGCATGGGTAGGTAAAAAAATAGGCGCTAAGTTCAAAGATAAAGTTCCTTTTTTGGGCATCACTGAAGAAACAATACCAGGTATTGAAGCGTCATATATTCGACTCTTGTCAGACCTGAACGTGCATCTTGAACAATACGACTATCTATTAGGAAGCAAACCCTGTCTTGCAGATTTTGGACTTATCGCGCCGTTGTATGCGCATTTGTATCGTGACCCAGCGCCAGGTAAGTTAATGAAGAAACACGCGCCGGCGGTAGCACAATGGGTGCGGCGCATGATTAATGATGAGCCAGCATTGAATACCGGAGCCTTGTTGGCGAACGATCAAGTCCCTGAGACATTGTTGCCAATTTTGCAACGTATGGCTAAGGAACAGTTACCGGTATTGCAAGATACCGATAAACTACTCAGTCAGTGGCGCAAAGACAACCCCGAGAGAACTGATATTGATCGTATGATTGGCTACCTCAATTTTACCGTTGAAGGCGTTCAGGGCCAACGTGTGGTTCTACCCTATAGTTTGTGGATGTTTGCGCGGCCTGTCGACTATTATCAAAGCTTGACTGATACCACGGCAGTAGACGCACTCCTAGATACTGCTGGATTCGGAACAGCTTTACGCGAGCCGCTCGAAAACCACCTTGAGAGACCCGAAAATATCTTGAGTTTCACAAAGTAGTATTGCAAAGCATACTCTGAAGTTTCTCTCCATAGTCGCTGTATCATAGCCGTTGTACTAAAATAAAATAATCCAAAAGAATAGATAAAAAGTAATCTAAGGACTTCTTGTTGTGTCTATCAAATATCGCCCTGAAATAGATGGTCTGCGCGCTATAGCGGTGCTAGCAGTGGTGCTGTATCACGCCGAGTTAAGCGTGGGTGGTCGTCAGCTATTACCGGGGGGCTTTTTAGGTGTCGATATATTTTTCGTTATCTCTGGTTTTTTGATTACATCGATAATCCTTAACGAAGTTGCTCAAAATAAATTTTCGTTTGCTTCATTTTATGAGCGTCGTGCGCGGCGAATATTGCCAGCATTATTTATTGTTATGTTTGCTTCTGTGCCATTCGCTTGGGCTTTGCTATTGCCTGGGGAGATACAAGACTATGCATCATCGGTTTTGTCATCCTTGTTCTTTGGTTCAAACATTTGGTTTTGGATGGGCGATGATTATTGGGCAGCTGAAAGTGCTCTGCGACCTTTTTTACATACCTGGAGTTTATCCGTAGAAGAACAGTTTTATGTGGTCTTCCCGATTATCGTATTGATAATTTGGCGCTATGCGCAAAGCGCATTAAAGCCTATCCTTATTACTATTTTTGTGCTCTCTTTGGTGCTCGCAGACTTCACTAGTAAGACTGCCCCGCAAACGGCATTTTATTTGGTTACCGCTCGCGCTTGGGAACTCATGGCGGGTGCATTGATTGCCAAACTCGAAATTGATAAAGGCTTTATAGCGCGCCCCAAGTTAGATGAAATATTATCTGGCTTAGGATTGATTCTAATTGTTCTGTGCCTTTGTTTTTTTGATAGCAGTATTAGGCATCCGTCGATCTATACGGCTGTGCCAATTTTAGCAACTGTGTGGTTAATTCGTTATGCGTCGCAAGGCGTTTTTGTTGCCAGCTTATTGAGTTCTAAATATTTGGTGGGTGTGGGGTTAATCTCGTACTCCCTTTATCTGTGGCACTTTCCAATTTTTTCATTTGCTTTACACCACTATGGCGAATTAACGCTAAATCAAAAGTTCCTAAGCGTGGGCTTATCTTTGATTCTGGCGACACTAACCTATTTTTTGATTGAAAAAGTAACTCGCGATAAGGTTCGCTTTCGCACCCGATATTTTATCGGTGTTATTGGCGCATTGTTTCTAGCTCTGTTAGCCATTCATACCATGCTGATTGTTGGAAAAGGCTATCCGAATCGTTTTGTTGATTTTGCTAAGCTAATTGAATACGAACATTTCGACTATAAGGAATCTTTTCTATCACATAAATGTTTCTTACACCCAGAAGATCTTGAACAAGAAATTGGCTTTAGTAAATGTTCTGACCTTGGTTCAACGCAACAATCGGGCAAAAAAGCCAGACCAATATTGCTTTTGTGGGGAGATAGTAATGCCGCGCATTTAATTCCAGGGATACGACGAGAATACAGCGATGAATATCGAATAATTATCCGCACCATTTCTGGTTGTGGCGCCTTTATTGGTTTTGAAGTGCCGAAAAGACACAAGTGTAGGGAGCTCAATGATGAAATACTCGCAATGGCGACGGAGATAAAACCAGATAAAGTAATAATCGCAGGATTGTGGAAAAAGGAGTTTCCACCATTGCTAGCTAAGACACTAACACTCATGAAGGCCAACGCAATTCACGGGGTATCCGTTATTGGCCCCGTACCACGCTGGCAACAGAGCCTGCCTCGTACACTAATTAGGTATAGTGAGGAAAACCAGAGCAAGAATAAGATGCCCGACTATCTTAGCGATGCTCGGCATCATGAGATTTTTGCAGTAGAAGCAGCCTTGAAAGAAATGGTCAGCAATTACGATGTGACCTATCACTCTATTTTGGATTTTGTTTGCCGGCCAAATAAAGGCTGTTTGACACATGTGGGGAATAATCGGCTAATCCAATGGGATTATGGTCATCTCACGACGGCTGGTTCTGAATATGTTATACGTGAATTACGGCGCAGAGGCCTGTAGAGTAAGAAG
>CAZJWW010000020.1:0-14738 GCA_964549895.1 uncultured Gammaproteobacteria bacterium | reverse complement strand
CTGTAGAGTAAGAAGCCTGTAGGCTCGTGGCTCGTTTAAATAATTATTTTGTTAACTAAAGCTTGCTAACCATCAATTGAATTTATTTTGAGAAACTTATGTCAGTAATAACTAATCGTCGAGATATCGACTTTTTAATGTATGAAACCTTCGACCTAGATAAGCTTTTGAGTGATCCTCATTACAGTGATTATGATCGCGAAGCCGTTACGGCGATCTTAGACTTAGCGCAGTCAATTGCTGAAGACAAGTACCACCCAGTAGCTGGCGAATTAGATGCCAATGAGCCTGAATTTATTGACGGCAAAGTCAAGATTATGCCTGAAGTGCTGGAAGCATTAGACGCATATCGCGAAGCGGGTTTGGCCACTACCGGTTACGACACGAGCATTGGTGGTATGCAGCTTCCTAACTTGGTACACCAGTCTGTGCAAGCGATGTTTAGCTGTGCTAATCCAGGTATCGCAAGCTATGAGTTTTTAGCGCAAGGTGTGGCCAATATGCTTAATGCTTGCGGTGCGGATGAGTTAAAGGCGCGATTTTTACCTAAACTTGTGACTGCTGAATGGCTAGGCACCATGTGTTTATCTGAAACTCAAGCGGGTTCTTCTTTGGCTGATATCCGCACCAAAGCTGAGCCAGTCGGTGATGGAACGTATAAGTTAACCGGTACCAAAATGTGGATATCCGCAGGTGATCATGAACTTAGCGACAATATTATCCACATGGTCTTAGCCAAGGTGCCTGGCAGCCCTGCGGGAGTTAAAGGAATTTCTTTATTTTTAGTGCCGAAGTATCGCTTGAATGATGATGACAGCATTGGTGAATACAATAATGTGGTACTCGCTGGCTTGAACCACAAGATGGGGCATAGAGGCACAACTAATTGTTTACTTAATTTTGGTGAAGGGGGCGATTCACTTGGGTTTTTGGTGGGTGGCGAGGGCGAAGGCCTCGCGAATATGTTTCATATGATGAACGAAGCGCGCATCGCGGTGGGTATGGGTGCTGTACAATCGGCACTTGCCGGTTTTTTGTATTCGCTGGACTACGCGCGAAATCGCCCGCAAGGTCGTCATTTAAGTAATAAGGACCCAGAGTCGAAACAAGTAATGATCAGTGAACATGCCGATGTAAAGCGCATGTTAATGACCCAAAAAGCCTTTATTGAGGGCGCGCAAGCCTTGATTTACTACAGCTCTGAACTGGTCGACAAAGAGCGCCTCTGTAAGGATGAGAAAACCAAGCAAGGTATGCATTTGTTACTGGAGTTACTCACCCCGATTTGCAAATCATGGCCCTCAGAATATTGCCTTGAAGCGAACAAATTAGCGATTCAGGTTTTGGGCGGTTACGGCTATACCCGCGAATATCCAGTGGAGCGTTTTTACCGTGATAATCGCCTGAATCACATACACGAGGGGACTTGGGCAATTCATGGTTTAGATATATTAGGTCGCAAAGTACGAATCGCAGGCGGTATGGCGACCAAAATTCTAAAAGGCGAGATGGCTGAAACCGCTAAAACTGCGGTTGAATATCCAGAACTTAAAATATATGCAAAAGACTTAATGGCGGCCTTCAATCAGATAGAAAGTACCATCGACGCGGTGGCGAAAGCACCCGAAATGTCCTTGGGTCTGGCCAATGCTACTTTATTTTTAAACGCTTTTGGTCATGTGGTCATAGCTTGGATGTGGTTACAGCAGGCGATTGCCGCTACCAAGGGCAAAGCACACGACAATGCCGCTGACGCCGATTTCTATAATGGCAAATTGTCGGCGGCTCAGTTCTTTTTCCGTTATGAGTTACCTAAGATAAAAGCAGATCTGGATGTAGTGGCTAATTTAGACAGCACCTGTTTTGATCTAAGCGCCGAGCAATTTGTAGGGCACTAAGCTAAAACTAAATGAATAAACCCGAGTTATTTACTAAGCACCAGTTTGTACATCCCATTAAAGTAGCATGGGGTGACATGGATTCCATGCGCCACCTTAATAACACCAAGTATTTTTACTTTTGCGAAAGCGCGCGCTTTGAATTTTTTATTGGCTTAGTATCTGATTTGGACAAAATGACCGGAAGTAGTCTGTTAAATAACCTAGCGTTGGCCGAAACGGCTTGTCGTTTCAAAGTTTCGGTTACCTATCCTGATGATTTATTGATTGCGAGCGAAGTTACGTTGATTGAAGACACTGAGTTTCAATTGAAACATCGCTTATACAGTACTAAACTGGATTTAATTGCCGCCGAAGCGAGTGCTAGAGTGGTGAACTTTGATCAGAAACAGGGTAAGCGTGCATCGCTGCACAACGAGTTAGTGACAAGATTGCAAGATCATATTTTATAGTTTTCTGCCTGATTATTAGGGCTGAGTATGGTGATGGTTGGTGATTCGGTACGATTCACTTAGACTTTCAGTTACTTATGATTTATTCCAACAATTACAATTTTACTTGAGGAGTCATTATGAAAACAAAAGCGGCAGTCGCATTTAAAGCAGGGGAACCTTTAGAGGTTGTTGATGTTGATTTACAAGGTCCGCGCGCCGGCGAAGTTTTAGTTGAAGTAAAGGCCACGGGTATTTGTCATACCGATGCGTTTACTTTGTCTGGGGATGACCCCGAAGGTGCTTTTCCTGCAATTCTCGGTCACGAGGGAGCAGGCGTTGTGGTCGAAGTCGGTGAAGGCGTTACTTCCGTACAAGAAGGCGATCACGTTATTCCTCTTTATACCCCAGAGTGTCGCGAGTGTAATTTTTGCCTGCACCCAAAAACTAATTTGTGTCAATCGATTCGTGAAACCCAAGGGCAAGGCTTGATGCCGGATGGCACCAGTCGCTTTACTTTGGATGGTGAACCTATTTTGCACTATATGGGTTGTTCCACTTTTTCCAATTACACAGTATTGCCTGAAATTGCCTTAGCGAAAGTACGCGCTGATGCACCGTTCGATAAAATTTGCTACATCGGCTGCGGTGTTACGACTGGTGTGGGCGCGGTTGCTTTTGAGGCCAAGGTAGAGCCCGGCTCAAATGTCGTTGTATTCGGTTTGGGTGGTATTGGCTTAAATGTAATTCAAGGTGCGAGAATGGTCGGTGCCAATAAAATCATTGGTATCGATATAAATGAAAGTAAAAAGGGCTTAGCCGAAGCCTTTGGTATGACCGATTTTATAAACCCAAAAGAGGTCGATGATGTGGTTGAATCGATTGTAGACCTGACCGGTGGAGGCGCGGATTATTCTTTCGAGTGTATTGGTAATGTTAATACCATGCGTCAAGCATTGGAGTGTTGTCACAAAGGCTGGGGAGAATCATTCATTATTGGTGTGGCTGGTGCCGGACAAGAAATTTCCACGCGCCCTTTTCAATTAGTCACTGGCCGTTCATGGAAAGGCACCGCCTTCGGTGGCGCTAGAGGTCGAACTGATGTGCCTAAAATTGTTGATTGGTATATGGATGGCAAGATTAATATTGATGATTTGATCACCCATACTATGCCGCTCGATGATATCAATACCGCCTTTGATTTAATGCACGAAGGTAAGTCGATTCGTTCTGTCGTTTTGTACTGATAATTTTTATATCAATAAAGGAGTGTACTAACGCCCTTTAATAGGAGTAGTTGCGATGAAAGAGTTAGCCCAGAATAAAATGTTTGGCGGACAACAAGGCCAGTATCAGCATCAGTCGGAGTCCTTGCAGTGTGATATGCAGTTTTCGGTGTTTATGCCGCCGCATGCCGCGGAGCAAAAAGTACCTGTGCTCTATTGGTTATCGGGATTGACATGTACTGATCAAAATTTTGTGACCAAAGCAGGAGCTCAACAGGCCGCTGCTGAATTAGGAATAGCGATCGTATGCCCAGACACCAGCCCACGAGGTGATGGCGTGCCGGATGATAGTGAAGGGGCCTGGGATTTTGGCCTGGGAGCTGGCTTTTATGTCAATGCAACGCAAGCGCCGTGGTCAACGAATTACCAAATGTTGAACTACGTGCTTGATGAGTTGCCGCGTGTGATCAATGGAGAATTTGCGGTTGATAGTCAACGTTGCAGTATTTCTGGGCACTCAATGGGCGGGCATGGTGCTTTGACGATTGCGTTGAAAAACCCCGAGCGATACAAATCAGTCTCCGCTTTTTCGCCGATTGTTTCGCCGCTCAATTGCCCTTGGGGTGAGAAAGCACTTGGCAACTATATTGGTGACGATAAGGCGCAGTGGGCGCAATACGATACCTGTGATTTGGTATCCATAGCACAAACGCAATTGCCGATTTTAGTTGATCAAGGAACTGCCGATAACTTTCTTGAAGAGCAATTAAAGACCGACTTATTGATCGAGGCATCAGAGCAAGCAGATTACCCTATGCAGATTCGTTATCAAGACGGTTATGACCATTCCTATTTTTTTATCGCTAGTTTTATTCAGGAACACCTGCGCTTTCACGCTAAGCACTTAACCTAGAAAGTCCTAAGCTAAAACGAGATGTCTAATGTCGACTAGCTATACCAGAGTTGCACGGAGTCTGCATTGGTTGGTCGCGGGATTAATTGTAGCGCAATATATTATTGCCGAATTGGCTGAAAGAGCCGAGCGCTCTGATTCAGTGGTGCAGCAACTCGGGCTGCTTGCCAACCACAAGTCGATTGGCATGACGATCTTGGCGTTAGCCATTTGTAGACTGACGTGGCGTTTATTCAATACTCCGCCGCCATTGCCAAATACCATGTCGACTTGGCAACGCCGAGCCTCCAGCGTTGCGCACATTGCACTCTACGGATTTTTATTTGTCTTACCAGTGAGTGGGTGGTTGATGTCATCCGCCAAGTCCTTTTCAGTGAGCTGGTTTAACGTATTTGTCTTTCCGGATCTTATTGCGGCTAACGAAGCAAATGCTGAAATACTGGAACAAATCCACCATCGGAGCGGCGAGGTGCTTTTTGTCCTAGCCTTAATCCATATTGTGGCTGCGTTAAAACATCATTTCGTTGATAAGGATGCGGTGCTAAATCGTATGGCTAGTCGCGGCGGTTGGGTATTGATGGGGCTTAGCTTGGTATTGGTATTAGGTATATTTGGTCGTGTCTCAGTTTCACAAAACTCCACAACGTCTACTGCGCCCGTGACTACAGATCACTCTGCAGTCGTTGATAACGGTTTGTCTCAGAGTAAGTTGCCGATTTGGGATATTGATTATAAAGACAGCTTTATAGAATTTTCGGGCGATCAAGCCGGTGCACCATTTAAAGGTCGATGGCAACGTTGGAAAGCGCAACTGCAGTTTAATGGACAACAATTATCGGCTGGCAGATTCAAGGTAACCATAGAGCCAGATTCGGTATTCACCGATGATAAGGAACGAGATGGTTATATACGCGACCCAGATTTCTTTGATGTGGAAAATCATCGTCTAGCCAGTTTTACTGCTGGCAAATTTAGTCAATCTGAGTCAGATGGTTTTATCGCCCATGGTCAACTAACCATGAAGAATATTAGTCATCCATTAGACCTAGTTTTTACTATTAAGCGGGAACAAGCAGTCACAGTGTTAGAAGGGCAGGCGGTGATTGACCGTTTGCAATGGAATATCGGTATGGGTGATTGGACTGACACGAGTTGGGTAGGCCAGGAAATATTGGTAAATGTCAGAGTTGTGGTTAAATAATTAGTAGATTCCTGAGTGCAATACCTCTAAACACAGGTGTTTAGCGGGTAATTCGGTTAATTTTGACCAAAACTTCACTTGCGTTTCTTAATGATAATCATTATCATTTGCATCAACATTTGAGATAAATCGAAGTACCATGACAAGCTCTTTATTACAAAACACAGTTGAAAAGGCCACCAAAACAAATGCACCAATGATGGCTGCTAGTTTTCTTGGTGCAAATCCTCTATTGACTGAAGGTGCTGCCGATGGCTCTATGTGGTCAATTAGTCAGGGTGCTAGGGCGATTGTGGTTGGCTTTGATGGTATTTCTAATGTTTACCTGCAACGGATGCGGGAAATTGGCATCGATATTGGTGCTGAGATCAAATGTTTGAATCGTCCACCGTTTTCGGCACCTCGACAGTTTCAAATTTGTGATGGTGTGTTTTCTTTGGATAAAGAAATAGCCGCGGCCATTCAAGTTTCGTTCTGTTAAAAAGCTCGTTTTTCAGTTTGTTTGTTTTTTCTTAACTGTCTAATAAGCCCACTGCCTTTTTCTACCCTTGCCTTATGTAAGGCTAAACTGAACTCCTAGTTGAGCGCTTCCAGTCGTGTCCAGTATCCTCGTTATCGGAAAACCTAATTCGGGTAAGAGTTCTTTATTCAACCGCCTAACGGGGGTTAACCAAAAAGTAGCTAATTTCCCCGGTGTGACGGTAGAAATTAAAAGCGCGACTTTTCGCAAACATCAATTAATTGACTTTCCGGGCACCTACTCCTTAGACCCGATTAGTAAAGACGAACAGACGGCGGTCGATCAATTCAATGCTTATATCAATGAAAAGCGCGTAAGAGGCGTGTTGTGCATGCTCGACTCCACTCGCCTTGAACGCAGTTTGGTATTGGCATTGCAAGCACAAAAAGTAGCGATCGAGTCTGGGGTGCCAGTCGTGTTTGCCTTGAATATGATGGATGACATCGAACGCATTGGAGAGAGTGTTGATGTGGCAGGCTTACAAGCCGATTTAAAAGGCACTGTATACCCCATCTCAACCCGTCAAAAACAAGGGTTAGATGAATTGTCGGATGCACTGGATGACTTGGCCACCCAGCCAACTTCGTTTTTACCCACCGACGCTATTGATTGGGATTTCGATCCGTTGCAGCGTGCGCATCAATTGCATCAAACCTATGGAGCTAGTGTTGATCGTTTGTTAGCGACTCAAAACCGCTTGGATAGTTTCTTTCTATCAGGCTTTTTTGGTGCCATTGCCTTTATCACTGTGATGCTACTTTTATTTCAGTCCATATTTACTTGGGCGGTGCCCTTAATGGATGGTGTAGAGGCAGGCGTGTCTTGGTTAAGCGAGTTGACCACTCGCAATATGACAGATGGCATCTTCAAAGATTTTATCAATGATGCCTTATTCGGTGGCATTGGTTCTTTTCTGGTATTCGTACCGCAGATAATGGTGCTGACATTTATCATCGGCCTGCTGGAAGACTCAGGTTATTTGGCTCGAGCCTCGGTAATCTGTCATCGCGGCTTAAGTAAAGTGGGCTTATCGGGCATGAGCTTTGTGCCTTACTTATCTGGTTTTGCCTGTGCAATCCCAGCTATTTTTGCGGCTCGCACTATTCCTTCGCCGCGCCGTCGCTTGCTCACTATTTTAACGATCCCACTGATGTCATGTTCGGCGCGCTTACCCGTCTATAGCTTACTAGTACTGGTATTGATTCCACCAACCAAGGTGCTGGGCGGCTTATTAGACGTGCGCGGTTTGATATTTTTTGGTCTATATATGTTGGGCATTGTGGCCGCGTTGGTTGTCTCCGCAATGTTGTCAAATTTTGTTATCAAAAACGAAGATGACGTGCCCTTTATTTTAGAGTTGCCACCCTATCGTTTACCGTCGATTAAACCCTTATTGCAACGCGCTTTAAATAGTGCCAAGACCTTCGTCAAGAAGGCCGGTAATGTAATTTTTGCCGTGACGGTGATTGTCTGGGTACTGGGTTACTTCCCCAATGGTGCTGGCAATTTAGAGAGTTCGTATCTTAGTTGGATGGGCAAAGCGATTGAACCAATATTCGCTCCTTGGGATTTAGACTGGCGCTATGGTGTGGCAATTATTGCTTCCTTTGTGGCGCGCGAAGTTTTTGTCGGAACCTTAGGCACGATGTTTGGTATTGACGGAGCTGATGAAAATATCGCTGGCTTGGCTGCGAATATTCAAGCCGACGGCATGACCCTCGCATCTGGTATGGCGCTATTGGTTTTCTATGTTATCGCTTTGCAATGTGCTTCTACACTGGCCGTGATGCGCAAAGAAGTCGGTAATAATATGATTCCGATTTACAGCTTTATTGGATATTCCTTGTTGGCTTATTTAACAGCTTGGATCGCTTATCTAGTGGTGGTCTGACATTCTATTAAGGGCTTTTTGCTACTGCCATTTAACGATAATATTTAAATGATCAGGGTCCTTAACTATCTTCCATGGGTTCCATTGCAGCACATAACTTTTAAGAAAGTAGCCTAGTGATAAAACGACCAGCGCCAATACCACCCAACTTAAAGTCGTCATCATGGTGCCGCCACCGATACCAGCAAACAATAAGACGCAGCCAATCAGTATTCCTATAATGCCAATGGTGGACTCTGCACAAAAACATGCCGCCTCTCTGCTTTGTGTTTCAATTGCTTGAGCCATTGGTTTGCGTTGCCACAAAATAGATAGATCACGAACCAAGCTTTGCAATAGTAATAGAGCAGCCGACCACAGTATTAAGTTCGCCGTGCTAACAATACTCGGTAGTTTAATTGCAAATGGCATCAAGCATACTAAGGTGATGATGAGCAGTTCTATTTTATTACCTTTGGTCATATACGCTTATAATTATCGTTATTGATATCAAAAGCTTGGCTTTATCGAGCTCAATTATACATTTTTCTGAATCCATAACTATTTATGCCTGAAAATGCGCAAAACTATGATGTGATTGTACTGGGTGGAGGCGCCGCAGGTTTAATGTGTGCACTAACAGCAGGGCAGCGAGGGCGTCGTGTTTTAGTGCTTGAACTCAGTAATAAAGTCGGCAAAAAAATTCTGATGTCGGGTGGAGGGCGCTGTAATTTTACAAACCTCGACGTGTCCGCCGATAATTTTCTTTGCGCAAATCCGCACTTTGTTAAATCGGCTCTAAGCCAATATAGCCAGTGGGATTTTATAAATTTGGTTGAGCAGCATGGTGTTCCTTATCATGAAAAGACGCTCGGGCAACTGTTTTGCGATAAGAGTGCTAAAGATATATTAGCGGTATTATTAACTGAATGCGATTCTGCAAAAGTTGAAATTAAACTCAATTGTGAGGTCGTTTCGGTTGTTAGTGGTGGTAATAAGCAGACTTATAAACTGGAAACTTCGGAAACCGAATTTTCCTGCCAAAGCTTAGTCGTTGCCACTGGGGGCTTATCCATACCAACACTGGGTGGTGCCAGTGGATTTGGTTATCAGCTAGCAGAGCAATTTGGCTTAGAGGTTTCTAAAACCGAAGCCTCATTGGTACCACTAACTCTAACAGGGCAATGGCACGAATTTTCAAAAGGGTTATCCGGCGTTTCACTGGAAGTCGTTGCGTCAGTGCTCAGTAAAAATTTTCAGGAGAACATGCTGTTTACGCATCGCGGCATAAGCGGCCCCGCCATACTGCAATTATCTAATTATTGGCAACTTGGCGAAATAATTAGTATTGATTTATCACCAGAGATGCCAATTTATCAAACTCTAATAAAGCAAAAACAAAAAGCGACTAAAGCGACCATTAGCTCTGTATTGTCGAATTCGTTACCCAAATCACTAGTGCAAGAATTACAAGCTGCATTTTGGCCTCGCTATGCTACAACACCCCTAATAGAAATTAGTAACAGCGATCTTCAAGATATCTCAGAACAACTTCATCATTGGCAAATCACGCCGTCAGGTACTGAAGGCTACCGTACTGCGGAGGTTACGAGAGGTGGTGTCAGCGTCGAAAAAATATCCTCCAAGACTATGCAAGTTGAAGGTCAGGCGGGTTTATATATTATCGGCGAGGTACTAGACGTAGTAGGGCATCTGGGCGGGTTTAACTTCCAATGGGCATGGTCATCGGGTTATGTGGCTGGCTGCCATGCTTAAAAAGGTTTAAGAAACTCGCTTGATAAAAAATAACAACTTCGCGCAGTACGTTTACAATCCTGTTGTGCCAGTGCGATTGGCGTTGTCGAAGTTTGTGTCAGTACAATTAGCGTCGGTGAAGTTTGCCTCCGTGCAATTTGAATTGGCGAAAATCGCGCCCGTACAATTTGCACCGCTAAAGCCTGTGCCTGTGCAATTAGCATCATTGAAATTAGCCCCTGTGCAATTAGCTTTGCTAAAGGTTGCCTCCGTCAAATTAACACCGCTGAACGTTGCCCCAGTGCAATTGGCCTTGCTGAAGCTCGCTTCGGTGCCATTGGCATTTGTGAAATTTGCTTCTGTGCAATTGGCATAGGTGAACGTCGTACAATTGCAATTGGCACCTATAAAAGTCGCCCATGCGCAATCGGCATTGGTGGCTATCGCTAATTGGAGATCTGTGTTACTGAAATTGGCGCCAACACAATTGGTGTCGGTGAACACTGCCTCTACGCAATCGGCATCGGTGAAGTTCGCGCCTCGGCAATCAGCACCAGTGAAGTCGGTACCGCGACATTCAGAATTACGAAAATTTACGCGCATCAAATCAGCTTCATTGAAGTTAGTTTGGGAGCAATTAGAGTTTGAAAAGTTTGCGTCGCGGCAATCGGCACTGGAGAAATCGGCGCCTCTAAAATACGCTTTGCTGAAATCACCAACGAATTTATATTGGTGTAAAAAGGTGTCAGAGAGATCAAATGCAACGCGGCCATTGTTATTAGCGCGACCAAGGACGGTGAGAATAGCCTGATTATCTTTATAGGGCTTAAAATTTGCTTTATTTGGATCTACTGCATGTTCTCTAAGGTGTGCGGTTAGTGTCTCAATTGCTTGCGGATAGAATTTGTCGGAGGAATGCGCTATTTTTTCAAGTTCATAAATCGCATCCATCCGTTCAGCTAACTTTTTACTATTTAGCTGTTCGACAGATTTTGTAAACCGGCCCTCTAATTGAGAGGCTTCTGCGATGGCTGCCTTTTTTGTTTCCGTGCTGGCGACTCCGACGGAAGGACCCTGTGATGAATCTTGAGATGAATCTACCCGTTGTTGAAATAAATAGGCACCGATTAGTCCAAATACCACTATCAACAGATAGTAAAGTCCGTTTAGAGCTTCATTTTGATCTTGAAGCGTAGTAATGAGAGAGTCCAAAAATTCCATTGAGTCATATCCGTAATTTGTTTCGCTTAATTATACATCTTAGATGCAGACATTTTGACGTCTGAATTGATAAGAAATGCTTCATATTATGTCTTATGAGACGTCTATTTTAGTGCTTCTGAGCTAAGCTTTGCCCAGCAGCACGTATACGGCACCGGTACCACCATCATTGGCTGGAGTTGAAACCACCGCAATCACATGTTGATTTTTGCTCAGCCATCCAATCAACATATTCTTTAAAACGGGTTTGCGACCCGCCGAATTGCGTCCCTTGCCATGAACAATACGCACGGCGCGCACATTATCGCGTGCGCATTCATTAATAAACCCGTGCGTTTCTAGTTTGGCCTCGCCCGCAACTAGGCCGTGCAGATCTAATTCATCTTGTATGGCGTAGTCGCCACGACGCAGCTTTTTCAGTAAGCGAGTCGAAAAGCCAGTGCGTAAAAATTTTAGTTCATCACCACTTTCATAGCTCGCTGATTCATCGCTTTCGGACAACAACTCATCCATTACCCGTTGATCGTCCAACAAGCGCTGGCGTGGCGTGTTATCAACCGGATTCCGATAGGGTTTTATCTTGTCTTGCTTGAGCGGCTTCACACCCAAGTTAAACAATTTGCCCATTGTGTCATTTTCTTGTGACATGATTTGTGTAACGTGGATTCCTTGTTAAGAGCCGCTGACCAAGGTCGAATTTGTTGGCACAGCGCTTTTAAGCGTTTTTTAAGAATTTATCAGCGTCCAGCGCAGCCATACAACCAGATCCTGCTGAGGTAATAGCTTGTCGATAAACATGATCCATAACATCGCCGCATGCGAATACGCCGGGAATGCTGGTTGCGGTGGCATTGCCTTCAGCGCCACTTTGGACTTTGATATAGCCCCCAGCCATTTCTAACTGATCTTTAAATATATCGGTATTGGGGCTGTGACCAATGGCAATAAATACCCCGTCAGCGGTGATTTCTTTGGTTTCGTCGGTTTTAGCATTTTTTATACGAACTCCAGTTACGCCCATATCGTTGCCCAGGACTTCATTTAAATTATTATCCCATTCAATATTCACGTTGCCGTTTTTGACCTTTTCCATTAAGTGGTCAACCAATATGGCCTCAGCTCGTAATTCATCGCGACGGTGTATTACTGTTACTTCTGAGGCAATATTTGACAAATACAAAGCTTCTTCGACGGCGGTGTTGCCGCCACCAATAACTACTACGGGTTTGTTTTTATAGAAAAATCCATCACAAGTGGCGCAGGCTGATACCCCTTTACCCATAAATGCGGTTTCGGATTTTAGTCCCAAATACTTGGCTGATGCGCCAGTGGCTATAATTAGAGAATCACAGGTGTAAGTACCTTGATCGCCAGTTAACGTGAGTGGTTTTTTATCGATTTCAACTGTATGGATATGATCGAAAACTATTTCCGTTTCAAAGCGTTCTGCATGTCGCAACATGCGAGCCATCAATTCATTACCATCCACGCCCTGATCGTCGCCCGGCCAGTTATCTACTTCCGTGGTAGTTGTGAGTTGTCCGCCCTGTTGCATACCCGTTATTAATACAGGCTTCAGGTTGGCTCTGGCAGCATATACTGCAGCGCTGTAACCAGCGGGGCCTGAGCCGAGGATGAGAACTTTACAGTGTTTACCGTCTGACATAGCTGTTGACATAGGTATTACTCCAAATATCGCGATGAGTTGTCATTTACAGGGGCCGAATTTTAATCTTTTTGCGTCTTTATTCCTAGTGGCGGTTAAAACTCAATTCAGTGTTTGATTAATTCTGTGACTCTGCTGCAGTTTAGATGCTATTCAAGTTTTTTCACGTTAGAATAAGTCGATTAAGAGGAGTCATTAAATAAATATATGCCACAGGCGAAACGAAAATCAATTAAACAGCCAGAACAAGGTTTCTTATCACCTCGCGTTAAGGAGCTGGGTTCTGAGATTGTGGTAGTGGTAGCGGTGTTTTTATCTCTTTACGCATTACTGTCACTATTGAGTTATAACACAGGCGATCCTGGTTGGTCCCACAGTGGCGGTGCCGTTGACGATATTTCTAATTGGGGTGGGCGTTTTGGCGCAACTTTCTCAGATATGTTGTTGCACGGCTTTGGTTATATTTCTTTTTTAGTTCCCATTATGATTTTGGTTATGGGTGTGCGCTTTTATATGCGCCGTAACGATACTCGCGAGCCTTCCTATCTAAGCGGTGTATTGGTGGTGGCGGGCTTCTTAATCACCGTAATGGGTGGCTGTGGCCTAGAGAATTTGCATTTCAATCATTTTGCCGCCGATAAACCCTTTGTTGCGGGTGGTTTTTTAGGAGATTGGTTAAACGGATCGCTAGTAGGTTTATTTGGACAAATCGGCAGTACCTTGCTCAGCGTGACGTTGTTTTTAACTGGAATTACAGTTTTTACTGGGCTTTCATGGTTTAGCCTGATGGATTCAATAGGTGAGAAAATCTTCGCTTTGATAGATGGCTTCTACGAACGTCGTGAGCAAAAGGAAGATCGAGAAATTGGCGCCAAAGCTCGCATCGTACGCAGAGAAACCGTGACCGAGTTACAAGAAAAAGTACAAAAAGTATCGCCCACCATTATGCCGAAATTAGCAACGTCGGCGACCAAGACCGACAGTGGTCGCTCCGAGCGAGAGCGTCAAACCACGATGTTTAACTCAATGCATAGCTCCAATGACGCATTACCGGCCTTAGCTCTGCTTGATCCACCTGAACCTCAGCAGGTAGGTTATTCGGATGATGAGTTGAATGCGCTATCGGTGTTATTGGTTAAAAAATTAGCCGACTTTAATGTCAACGTAGAAGTTAAAAGCGTCCATCAAGGGCCGATTATTACGCGCTTTGAAATTGATCCAGCGCCTGGAATTAAGGCCGCAACTATCACTGGATTAGCCAAGGATTTAGCGCGCGCCTTATCGACGGTGAGCGTGCGAGTGGTGGAAAATATCCCTGGCAAGTCTTATATAGGCATCGAAATACCGAATGAAACTCGTGAAATGGTGCGTTTGGTAGAAGGTTTATCGTCCAGCGAGTTCGAAGATATGAGCTCGCCGTTGGCCTTAGTTATGGGCAAGGATATTAGTGGTGGAACGGTGATTGCCGATTTGGCTAAAATGCCGCATGTGCTGATTGCTGGTACCACAGGGTCGGGAAAATCAGTGTGCATCAATGCTCTGATTCTCAGCATTATTTATAAAGCTACCGCTCAAGAAGTGCGCATGATCATGGTTGATCCCAAAATGTTGGAATTATCGGTTTATGAAGGTATTCCACATCTGTTAGCGCCGGTGGTCACCGATATGAGTGAGGCCGCGAATGCTTTGCGCTGGAGTATTGTCGAGATGGAGCGGCGCTACAAGCTTATGTCTGAGTTGGGTGTGCGAAATTTAGCTGGCTACAACCGCAAGGTTAAATTAGCGCACGAAGCCGATGCACCTATTCTTGACCCCATGGTGCGTGAGGGGCAAGTCGCTGAACCCTTACAAGAATTACCGTGTTTAGTGGTCATTATCGATGAGTTGGCCGACTTAATGATGTCGGTTGGCAAGAAGGTTGAAGAACTGATTACGCGTCTTGCACAAAAAGGGCGTGCATCTGGCGTACATTTGGTTTTAGCAACGCAACGGCCGTCAGTGGATGTTATTACTGGTTTATTAAAAGCAAATATTCCC
>CAZJWW010000019.1:0-27609 GCA_964549895.1 uncultured Gammaproteobacteria bacterium | reverse complement strand
TGCTTATGTGCAGCCTGTTGTCGGTAATCTTCATAGCGGCGATGAAAATGCATGGCCCAATAGCAGGCGTACTGCGCCATATCATTACCCACATCGGGATCCAACAACCGCACCAACGGCACCTTGGGTTGCAGCGCCAGCATAGCGGGGTCTCGATCAATAAAATCTGTGCCCGCGCCAAGCAATAGTACCGCCTTGAGATTTGGATAGTTAAGCAAATCACCGTGCGGATGATTCCATATTACCGCGTATTCGATTTGGTCAGGATCCGGAATATCGGGGTAGCAATACACTGCTTTGTCGGGTAGATAAGTGGTAATGGCCTGCGCCCATGCTGCAGAATCACCATCAACTTCGTTGATCAAAATCGCCATCGCTAATTGTTCTTCAAGTCGGCATTGTCCGACACAGAATTATCTTGCTCGACATCACTGGTCACCAACTGTAAACCGATCACTCCGATTACAATCAAAGTGATAAACAACAATTTCGCAAAGCCTACAGATTCATGAAAAAATAATAGACCAATGAGAGTAATTAGAGTAATACCAGCACCAGACCAGATAGCGTAAACCACGCCAATCTCCAAACTCTTGACACTTTGCGCTAATGCCGCCAGCGCAATGGTAAAACTAAGAACGCACACCAGCGTCGGCAAAGTCTCAGAGAAACCATCAGATAGTTTCAACGCCGTGGTCGCGATCACCTCACATACAATGCCAATTGCTAAAAAAGCCCAAGGACTCATATTAATAACCATACGGCGCTTTATTTGTCTTCATAAAACGAGAATAGCCCTCTCTCTTAATCTTGTAAAACGAAAATGGCTGGTATTTAATGTCATTAATTTGCATCAGAAGAGTCGCTAATAGGATAAATGTTAGAAGTATTCTGACCTTTTACAGTTATAGGCAACTGCCATGAAAATCACAAAGCTCAAAACTCAATTAGTCGACTTACCATTAGACAAAGAAATTAGCACGGCGATTCACACCATGCGCTCGGTGGGTTGCGTTTGTGTGACGCTGGAAACCGATCAAGGACTGCACGGCGAAGCTTATGTGTTTGCACTCAATGCGATCCGCATTAAAGCCTTTGACGAAATGATTAAAGGCTTTGCCCACCAAGTTGTCGGGCAAGATCCGCATTATGTCAGCGCTATATGGAACAACTTATGGGCCGATATAAATCCTTCAGGGCACAAAGGCGTTACGGTCTCGGCATTATCAGCAATCGATACGGCTTGTTGGGACTTGATTGGTAAGGCGGCTGACAAACCGTTGCATCACCTATTCGGTGCCTGCCGCGATCGTATTAAAACTTATGCCAGTGCTGGCCTGTGGTTAAGCCAATCCATTGATGAACTGCAAAGTGAAGCAGAACAATTTATCGACCAGGGTTTTCGTGGCATGAAGATTCGCGCTGGTTCAGCCAATCTATACGACGATGTCGAACGAGTTAAAGCCGTGCGTGATGCCGTGGGGCCAGACATAGAATTGATGGTTGATCTAAACCAAGCCTATAGTGCTAAAAAAGCCATTCGCTTGGGGCATAAACTCGAAGAATTTGATTTGCTGTGGTTGGAAGAACCGGTTCCCGCATACGACCTTAAAGGTCATGCACAAGTGCGTGACGCAATAACTACCGACCTGGCTTCCGGCGAAACCGAGTACACGCGCTTTGGCATGCAAAGCATGATTGAACAACAGGCCTGCGATATCTTAATGCCAGACTTACAACGTGCTGGAGGTTTGTCAGAAATGCTTAAAATTGCTCATCTGGCGAGCGCGCACAATATGAGTATTTCCACTCACATTTTTACCGAACACAGTTTATGCATCGCTGGTTCAGTCAATAACTGCATAAGCGTGGAGCATATGCCTTGGTATTCACGATTGTTCAATGAAGCAATGGAAATTGACGACGGTGATATTTTAATTCCGCAACGCTCTGGCACTGGCTTTACCTTTAATCAAGAGAACCTAAAACAATTCGCGCTTTGAAATTAGCGCAACTCGCTTGCTAGCTTCTCAATAACTCGTTCTTCGGATCATAAACGGCATCCATCTCAACATGAGCATTACGCGTTCCTAGGCTGGTTTGTACTTCAAGCTTGGTACCCTGCGCCACCAATTCTGGATTGATATACGCAAATGCTAGACTATAACCGACGCGATGACCATAGGCTCCACTGGTGATAATACCCACGTGTTCACCCTTATGAAAAACCGCTTCGTTACCAAAACACTCACAAGCAATATCATCATCAAAGGCGAGATAAGCCAGCATTAAATCGACGCCTTTTTCTTCTCGCTTTCTCACCACCTCGACGCCAATAAAATCACGACTGGTATCAATAAAGCGATCCATACCCGCTTCTATGCCGCTTATTTCCTCGGTAAATTCGTGGCCCCAAGCGCGATACATTTTTTCTAAGCGCATGGCATTAAATGCAAAGCCACCAAAGTCGCGCAAGCCTAACTCCTCTCCGACTCGGAATAAGGATTCATAGATACTCGGTAACTGATAGGTAGGCATATACAATTCATAACCTAGCTCTCCTGCATAGCTCACCCTAATGGCGCGCACCATAGCCGTATCGGCCGCAATCATCTGCGTGCTAAACCAAGGAAAAGCCTTGTGTGATAAATCCGTAGTGCTGATCCCTTGTAAAATTTCACGTGCCTTGGGCCCGGTCAATAAAACGCCACCAATATCATCAGTGACATTTTTAATTTTCACATCATAGCCATCGCTATGATTCTGCATCCAGTGCAAATCACGCTCTTCACCACCCATGGGACCAATCAAAAAATAATGCTCATTGCTAATACGGGTAATTGATTGTTCCGTCATGATGCCGCCATTTGGCCCATGAAACAGCGTCAAACCTAATCGCCCATCTTTCGTCGGTAATTTATTACAACTTAGATTATTTAAAAACGGCTCGGCATCTACGCCGATGATTTCATATTTTGCCACGCCAGAAATATCGGTAATCCCAGCAGCATTCTGTACCGCCAAGCATTCCGCGGCCACTACCTCATGAGTCTCATTGCGGCTCCAATGATGAGTTTCTCTGCGAACCTCATCAGTAGCAAACCATTGCGGTTTTTCATAACCCTGCACTACGCTATTTACTGCGCCTTTTTCTTGTAAAAGGCCGTACAAGGGACTGGTGCGTTTGGCTCTTCCGATCGGGCGATGTTCGGTTGCGCCCATCGCACGATACATGACCTCATAACCTTCTATGGCTTTGGTAATACAAAAATCTTTATCCGCCCAATTACCAAAACGACGCGAATCCAATGGCGCCATATTGATTTCAGTTTGACCATAAACCATCCACTGCGCCATAAACTTACCGATGGATCCTTGTGCAATACCAATGCTAGAGCCGCATAAATTCCAAAAATTACGCAGGCCAGCTTGTGGCCCTGCCAGTACATTATCATCAGGCGTATGGGTAATTGGCCCATTCACCACAGTTGACACCCCTACTTCGCCAAAGGCCGGAACAAGCTCAATACAACGATCTAAAAATGGCATCAGGCGCTCTAAGTCTCCATCAAACAACTGTCTATCAAAATTCCAATCCATGCCGTCTAAGGCCCATGGTTTAGAGCCCCAAGTTTCATAAGGCCCCACCAAAAAACCATTGCCTTCTTGGCGAATATAAGCATTGCTGTATGAGTCACGACATACGGGCAATTCGGTACTTAGCGCGTTTACTTCAGAGTGCGCATCTGTGACCAAATATTGATGTTCTAAATTAATGATAGGCAGTGTTTTATCCACCATCGCAGCGACCTCAGGCGCGAAACAACCAGCGGCGTTAACAACATGCTGACAACGCACGGTGCCTTTCTCAGAAACCACTTCCCATTCACCACAGGGCAAAGCATTAATTTCCAACACTCGATTAAAGCGACTAATAGTCGCGCCGTTTTTCCGCGCGGCTTGCGATAAGGGCATCACCACCGACGTGGGATCTACATGACCGTCGTTCGGTGTGCTAACAATGATGCGAGCATCATCAAAGTTCATTAGCGGGTGAAGTTCTTGGGCTTCTGCTTTGCTAACGATATTAAATTCAAAGGGCACATTATGGGAGCGGCTTTGTAAATTTCGAAACCACTCTTCTTCGAGCTGGCTAAAGCCAATTCGCAAACTGCCACACTGATGAAATGGCGTTGGGTCGCCGGTTAATTCGGGTATTTCTTTGGTGTATAAATCGATCGACGCTTGATGGATTTGAGAAACCGTGTGATTGCCAATAAAGTTACATAACAAACCAGCGGCATGCCACGTGGAACCACTGGTCAATTCTCCCTTTTCAATTAATAAAGTATCACTCCAACCTTCTTTACTTAAATGGTAGAGCAAGCTCACTCCAAGAGACCCACCACCGACTATCACAACACGTGCATGATCAAGCATTTAAAAACCTCTGCAACTATCTAATTATTACCCAGAACGGCGATCATTCTGCCACAGTTCAATCATTAATCCATGCAAATAGTTAAGTATCACTAAACCTTATATTTATGTTCAGTATTTTCCATCGGTATTGCGTAACATTATATATTCAATACAATAGACCCACACAAAAATAACCGCATTATAGAAAGTTAAGGAGTCTCTATGGCGCAGCCATTTCCCCACTTACTCGAGCCGCTCGACTTAGGTTTCACCACCTTACGTAACCGCTCAATCATGGGCTCAATGCATACCGGCTTAGAAGATAAGGCTAAAGACTTCCCTAAGCTCGCGGCCTATTTTGCCGAGCGCGCTCGCGGTGGTGCAGGCCTGATTGTCACCGGTGGCTTTGCGCCGAACGTACAGGGTTGGTTATCGCCTTTTGGTAGTAAACTAAGCAAGAAGTCTGAGGTGAAACGCCATCTGCAGGTGACTCAGGCGGTACATGATGAGGGCGGGAAAATTTGCCTGCAGATTCTGCATGCTGGTCGTTATGGTTATAGCCCGTTGTGCGTATCTGCCTCAAATATCAAGTCGCCGATTTCACCCTTTAGACCTCGAGCATTAAGTACCAAAGGCGTTTATCGCACCATTAAGGATTACGCGAATTCTGCTTCACTAGCTAAAGAAGCTGGCTATGATGGAGTGGAGGTGATGGGTTCGGAAGGCTACTTTATAAATCAATTTTTAGTTACTCATACAAACAAGCGTACTGATGAGTGGGGAGGCAGTTTTGAAAACCGCATGCGTTTGCCTGTGGAAATCATCAAAACAATGCGCGCTGCTGTGGGTCCGGATTTTATTATTATCTATCGATTATCGATGCTTGATTTGGTAGAGCAAGGCAGCACTTGGGATGAAGTAGTGCAACTAGGTCAAGCAGTCGAAGCCGCGGGTGCTACGATTATCAATACGGGCATAGGCTGGCATGAAGCACGGGTGCCAACTATTGCAACCAACGTGCCACGAGGTGCTTTTACTTGGATCTCTGGCCGTATGAAAGATTATGTATCCATTCCTGTGGTTGCCACTAACCGCATCAATGATCCGCAAGTTGCCGACGATGTGATTGCCATTGGCGACTCTGATCTTGTTTCTATGGCTCGACCATTTCTAGCGGATGCTGATTTTATGAATAAAGCCGCGGCAGGTAAACCGGAGAGTATTAATACTTGTATTGGCTGTAACCAAGCCTGCCTAGATCATATTTTCTCTAGAGAAAGAGCGACTTGCTTGGTTAATCCGCGCGCCTGTTATGAAACCGAACGCAACTTCTCACCCACCAACAATAAAAAGAAAGTGGCAGTAGTGGGTGCAGGACCTGCTGGTTTATCGGCGGCTACCGTGTTGGCAGAACGAGGCCATCAAGTGGACCTCTATGATGCCGCAACAGAAATAGGTGGTCAGTTTAATATCGCCAAACAAATACCTGGCAAAGAAGAGTTTTATGAAACCCTGCGCTATTATAATTACAAGATCGAAGAGACCGGTGTAAATCTGCAATTGGGTGAGCAAATAGACGCCACGCAGTTAATTAATTCAGGCTATGAAGAAGTTATTCTGGCCACCGGGATTCGACCGCGCGAACTGACGATACCGGGTGCGGAACTACCCTCAGTATTGTCTTACGTTGATGTTGTGCAACACAAAGCTTCTGTTGGAGATCGAGTGGCGATTATTGGTGCAGGCGGTATTGGTTTTGATATTGCTGAATTTCTAACCCATGAAAGTGACCCATCCCAGCGTAATCCAAGCCTTGATATAGAAGCGTTCAATGAAGAATGGGGTATTGATGGTAGTTATAGTCAACGGGGTGCATTATCGGCGCCCAAGCCTGCACCTTCACCCAGACAAATCACCATGTTGCAGCGAAAGACTAGCAAAATGGGCAAGGATTTAGGTAAGACCACTGGCTGGATTCATAGAGCCGCATTGGCAATGAAACACGTGCAAATGATTACAGGTGTTGAATACACAAAAATCGATAAGCTAGGACTGCACTTTACGATTAAGGGCGGCGAACCACAGCTCATTGAGTGCGATACGATCGTTGTTTGCGCTGGGCAAATTTCTCGCGTGGATTTATTAGATGAACTGAAAAACGCCAATATCCCCACCCATTTAATCGGTGGTTCAAAACTCGCTGGCGAACTCGACGCAAAGCGCGCAATTCTTGAAGGTTTCGAAGTGGCGGCCGCCGTATAAAGGCTGCTAGTGGCTTTTCACTACTGGCTTTTCACTACTGGCTTTTCACTACAAAACTAAAATTTAGGCGATCACACTTTTGGGGTCAACAAATTCAATATCTTGGGCTTCGGCCACCGCTTGGTAAGTCAATAAACCTTGATGCACATTTAAACCATGTAACAAATGTTCGTCTTCTTGCATGGCGGCTTTCCAACCTTGATTCGCCATGCTTAAGGTAAATGGCAAAGTGGCATTATTAAGTGCATAGGTCGATGTTTGTGGCACCGCGCCGGGCATATTCGCAACGCAATAATGCACCACGTCATCGACAACAAAGGTTGGTTCTTCGTGAGTGGTTGCCTTAGATGTTTCCAGACAGCCGCCTTGATCAATCGCAACATCCACCACCACTGAACCTGGCTTCATGGATTTAATTATCTCTCGAGTTATCAGTTTTGGTGCATTTGCGCCGGGTAATAACACGGCGCCAATTACCAAGTCAGCCTCGGCTGAATAACGTTCAATCGCTTCTTTGGTAGAATAAACACAGTTGGCTTTACCGGCGAACTCAACATCTAGCTGACGAAGTTTTGGAATTGACCGATCTAGAATCGTCACATTTGCACCCATACCACGAGCAATATAAGCGGCATTTTGGCCAACCACCCCGCCACCAACAACCAGTACCTTGGCTGGCTCAGTACCTGGCACTCCTCCCATTAGCACGCCGCTACCACCTTGTGCTCGCTCTAAGCAATGAGCCCCAGCTTGCGCAGCTAAGCGACCGGCGACTTCACTCATAGGAGCTAAAAGTGGCAAGGTGTTACCGAGACCAGTGACTGTTTCATAGGCCACCGCGGTAACGCCTGACTCCAGCAATAACGCCGTTTGTTCGACGTCTGGCGCTAGGTGTAAATACGTGAAGAGTAACTGACCTTCACTGAGCAGCTTGCATTCATTAGCTTGCGGCTCTTTAACTTTTACAATCATTTCGCTGTCGGCATATATTGACTCATGGGAATCAACCACGGTAGCACCGAGATCGGCATAAACATTGTCACTCAAACCAATGCCTGCTGCGGCGCCAGCTTCAATCGAAACTTGGTGACCGTGCATAATTAGTTCCTTGGCGCTAGCAGGGCTTAAACCCACGCGATATTCGTGATTTTTAATCTCTTTTGGGACCCCAATTTTCATACCTAGTTCCTTATTTGAATAACATTAGATTGACAACGATAAGACGCCGCCTAATACGGCGCCGAATAAATAATACTGTGATCAACGGGGTTCAGTAAGCTATTTCGTTTTTAAATCTGTTAATAATTAGGTATATTTACTTTATATTTTGTATATCACAGTTAAATTTACTTAAAACGCTCAATAACATCCACCATGAATACACACAAGAGTGAAGAGTTAGACAATTACTTGGACAAATATGACCGAAATATCTTGAGTGTTCTACAAGATAACGGGCGAATTTCATTCACCGACTTAGGCCGCGCAGTCGGCCTAACTACGACACCTTGTATTGAAAGAGTTCGAAAACTCGAGCGTACTGGCTTTATCAAAGGCTACTCAGCTAGGCTCTGCGCAGCTCACTTAAACAAAGGCTTAGTGGTCTTTGTGCAAATAAATTTAGATCGCACCAGCAAAAAGACCTTCGAAGATTTTCGTCGCAAGATTCAAAGCATCCCAGCTGTTCAAGAGTGCTATCTGGTAACCGGGAGCTTTGACTTTTTAGTTAAGGCTCGAGTTAAAGATATGGCCGACTATAGAGATTTACTAGAGGAAGAATTACTGAGTTTGCCTGGTGTTAGGGCCTCTACCAGTATCGCCGCAATGGAAACGGTTAAGGAAACGTTAGAAATTGAGGTTTGAATTTTTGATACAGGTGCCACCGAAGCCTAATAGAAAACCATACCTAGCAACGAACACAAAATTTTATAAAACAGAGAAGCGATAATTGCTGATTATTATGGTATTGAATTTCAAATAAAATTTGTCAGTTTGCTATCGTAATTATCCTTTTTCTAAATTTAACTCTGGTCTAATAGCCATATCAAAATAGTTTTTATTAACAATACGAATGCTTTTGTTGCCCGCAAATCGATCTAAATTCTTTGGTAAAGATGGCTATTCAAGACTTATCGGCGCCATGCGGCTTGATGTAAAAATCGTCTCATAGTCAGTAGTCTAATAACTTTCCCACTCTAAGTCATCAATATTGATAAGCGAATATGGACAATTATTTTGATGATAGATTTTACTAATGCATTTAGATTAATAATGAACATTGTGTTAAGTGATTGATAACATTGGTGTTAACAATATTTTACAATCTATTGTACATTCGTTCCGCGATCAAATGATTGATCGTAAACGGGTAAGGATGTGAGGGTATAGCGGTTAATCAAAATTTCATTGAATGGAAACTCTTTCATTAGAAACTAAAATCAATGGAGTGCTGCGTTTACAAGGAAGATTCTTATCTTAAATTTAATTGTAAATCGATTTTGATTTACGCTTTTAGGAAATTTGAGGAATATCATGAAATATACAATATTTACAACTTTAGCTGCGTCTTTGATTTTTTCTGTTGGCGCCCTTGCTGCACCGGTAGGAGATGTCCCCGAAACTGGAGAAATTGACATCCATGGCTCCGTAACTCCTGTCTGTGGGGTTCAGATAAATGGCGGATCCGAGATTGATTTTGGGCAAGATCCAAAGGCGAAAGATCTTATAATTTTGGATGGTATCAGCGTGATTTGTAATGTCAAAGAAGGCGCAAACGTTGGCATGTCTTCTACGTACGGTGGCTTACGATCTTCTGATGATTCAGATCATACAGTGGATTATTCGGCTTGGTTTCAGGTTCTAACAGGCAAAGGCACTCGTAAGACAGCTGGCATGATATGTGTAAACGGTAAATGTGGTAGCAGCAATATCCAGACAGGTGTCAAGAACGAGTTCGTAGCGGGCGCAGCCCATGAAGGTGGCGTTCCTGCCGCAATTGACGTTATGCTTTCGGAAGATATCGTTTTCGCTGGTGACTATAAAGATATTTTAGTTTTAGAGGTTGCGGCAGCAGCTCCAGCTAAATAATCTGATTAGTTATGGAAAAAGGGTGGTCGCAATGACCATCCTTTTTTCATTTTATAATTCTTTCGATCACTAATACTCAAGGTGTCAAAATGAACTCCCACTTAAACTTTGGACTGCTGAGCCAAAAGCGCAATGTGTTTATAGTAACTTTCCCTTCAACGTTTTGGACTCCCCTATTAAGGCGTGTGAGTTTGTTCTTAATAACATTAGCGATAGCGGTATCCACACTGCAACAAAGCTATGCTCAAACTGTACAACCTATGACATTTCAACTGGAACCATTAGGCAGTAAATCCAGCGAATCATTAAGGATCGAAAACAAGAACAGCGGACCAGTTACATTAGAAATAGTACCGCTAAAAATAATCTTAGACGAATTGGGCAATGAAACACATTTACCTGCCGAAGATGACTTCTTAATCTATCCACCACAAACAATCATACAAGCTGATTCCACACAATTGGTTAAAGTAAAATATATTGGCGACCCAACTATCAATAGTTCTCAAGCCTATCGTATATCCGTTAACCAGCTACCCGTTAACTTAACGGCTGATGCTACTGGGGTAAGCATCCTGACTAAATTTTTAACGATGGTAAATGTTGTACCCAAAAAGGCCCGCCCAGACCTAAAAGTAATAGACGTCAAAGCAGATGAAGATGAGGGCTGGTTAGTAACGGTTGAAAATTCAGGCAATCGCTATGGGACTTTATCCAACACTAGCTGGGAACTCGAAAGCACCTCAACCCCATCGAAAACTAAAGAGGTAAGTGCCGAAGAAATAGAGTCCATCTTAAGTAAAAACTTCATTCTACCGAATTCTATTTTGCGAATCTCTATACCAGCTTTTGATGGCTTTGAAGCTGCGTCGACTAAAATTAAGATGAAAAAACAAAAAACGTAGTGTTCGCGGTGCACCGGCCAACACCATGAGATAGAAAGGACATGAACTCAGACATCACAACCAAAAATAAAGCCTCACGCAAAGCCGGCACCTTGGTTTTAAAACAGGTTTTTGTCAGCGTACTGGTTTTCTTTACTGTGTTCTTAGCCTGGCCAACTAAGGCACAAAATAGCGTATCGTTTGAAATGCCTTTAATGGTCAATAATGCTCTTTTAGGCAACCTAATTGCTACGATTACTGAAAAAACTCATGATGAGCAGACTACCACAAGGGTAACGGTTGAAAAGGAACGACTTAGACAGTTACTGGCAAAACTCGCAAATGAAGAGCAGCTTTCAAGTTGGTTTGGTACTGATGTGGCATCAAATGATGCCGCTAGAGGTTCTCGGGGAACGATTGGAATCTCTGTAAGTAAAAGAGACGAGGATACTAAACCTCAATTAGAAACGGAGCCGACAAACACAAAATCTGCGTCAACTGTCTCGCTGATGGGACTTCGCAATAACGGTTTGGATATTAACTTTGACCCTTCTTTGTTAAGCATCGACGCAAATTTCCCTGTGTTCCTTGAACAATCTATCTCCTTGCGCGGCAGGCGCGCAACTCCAGATCCGAAAAACAGCTATGCACCATCTAAATTTTCTTCTGGGCTTAACTTTAATATCACAAATGACTTCAATCATAGAGCAGCATCGGGCGCAGATGAGGGATTAGGCCAAACTAGCGTATTCATTGATGGGTTCACTAATATCGGCGGCTTTGGTGGCTGGTCGCTATTTTATGAGGGCGATTATCTAGAAGATGACGACCAAGAGTTTGCCAGAGGGGACGTAACGCTGATTCATGATAATTTCAAAAGCGGGGTGCGCTACGCATTTGGAGATGTTCGGCCTAGCGTTTCTAACTTACAAACCGCTCCAGACTTGTTGGGCTTCAGCATTGAGAGAGACTATCGAGAAATCAATCCATTTAAAAACCTTCGGCCTAGCGGTCGTAGCACATTTACGCTCGACCGCCCTTCTCGCGTGTCATTTGAATTAAACGGCGCTATTGTTGAAACGCGGCAATTACAGCCGGGGCGTTATTCTGTTGACGATTTCCCTTTTACGTTTGGGGCCAATAATGTGCGGGTAATCGTTGATGACGGATTTTCAAACGTTGAAGTTGCAAACTTTAGTGCTTTTTCTGACATTGAATTACTTGCTCCTGGGCTCACTAATTTTGGGGTAAGCGCAGGAGTACAACGACTGACGACCGGCGATAGAAGTCGCGATTATGATGATGACATCGCAGTATTGGGGTTTTATGAACGTGGTATCACTCAAAAACTTACTCTTGGTGCACAAGCTGAAGTCTCAGAGAATCATGCTTTATTGGCATCTACTGTTGCGTATGGATCACGAATTGGATTAGTGGGCTTGGAAGTCGCGGTTTCTAGGCGTGAAGACTTTGGTACAGGCTTGAGCTCAACTCTTAACTATGAAAATTACTTCAATTTAAAATCAGGTTGGGACTTACAAACCCAGCTTCAACTTGACTATCGATCAAGTGATTTTGGTGGCCTAACGGTTGACGGAGACGTCAGTGAACAATGGGGAGTTTTCTCAACTCTATCGGCATACAAGGGGAACTATAACCTTACGCTGACAGGAAGTACGCTGACCGACGCTGATGTTACGACCAATAGTTTTTCTGCTTCAATCTCTAAATCGTTCAGACGGCATAATTTATCGTTTAACTATCAATATTCTGAAAGCGATGCTTTTGAAGATGCGACTAGTAACTTTTCATTAAATATAACAGGGCGTTTCGGGAGATCATCACTTCAAGGTCTCTATCAGTCTGCAGATGATGGGTTCGAATTAGCTTACCGCCGACCTACAGCGTTTGAGGCTGGACATGGTGGCTTAGATCAAGTGACGTTAACTACCAATGATGCCATTAGGTCCGCGGAGTTTGCCGCCTCGTATTTTGGTTCCAAATTCATTGTTGATGCGGAACATCTAGAAACCAGCAGTCAAATTCCAGGCGATACATCTAGCTCAACCACGAGGTTTCGACTGGGGAGTTCAATCGGTTTTGCCGGTGGACAAGTAGCCGTTGGTCGCCCTTTCAATGATGGATTTATAATAGCGAATACACACAAAAATATACGTGGAAAGCGAGTTTCGATAACGCGTAATTCTACTGATGGCCAGTTAATTACCAGAAGCAGACATCTATCGGCATTGGTCCCAATAAACAGCAGTTATCAACAACAACGTTACATTATTGAGGTCGATGATCTGCCTCCTGGGTATGACATTGGGTCGGGAGAGATAGATGTGTTCCCTGGTTTTTTAGCTGGATATAGCTATAAGATCGGGTCGGCAGCCGCTAACACCGTTATAGGTAAGGTGTTGTGGCCCGATAATACTCCGCCAAGTTTGATTGTTGGTAAACTCATTCCAGAAACCGGCGGTGACGAAATAGCTGTATTTACAAACAAGACAGGCAGATTCGTAGCCGAGCGAATGCTGCCTGGCAAATATACAATAATATTTAATGACGGTTATGACGATTTTGTTAGTGAATTCGAGATAGAAAAACGAAAGGAACCTGGGCTGATACGGCTCGACACCATTACCCTAGAACCGATGAAGCTCGATACTATTTCCTTAAAATAAGGTAGAAAAATGAAATTCACTAAACTATTCATTTTAACGCTTGTATCACTTGGCTTAACAAGCCTATCAACCAAAGTGATTGCTAGCGAAACACCTTATGTCATTGAGCTCGCGCCTGTAGCACAAATAAACTACCAACCGTTCGCTGGCCTGCCCGCAAACGAGCGTTTCAGTATTGGTCTAAAAATTAGCGATTCTGCATTTTCAGACTTGCAAGACGCATCAGAACAAAATAATGGTCGGCGATTAAGAGTTAGAATTAGACCTACTGATAATGGTGATTTTTTTGTAGCAAATGGAGCAAATAATTTACCGATTGAAATCTCTAACCTTGGAAATTCAGGCGGATTTGGACGCAATAATAAAAACGTTTATCAAGACTTTAGAATTGGAGACAAGCTACGCGATCAAAATTTTGATTTCAATATTAGTATACCGGCCTCAATATACGCAGACCCCGGCACATTTCAACTTCCGATTACTGTCGAGTTAGTCGACCGAAACACCAACAAGGTAATCGGTGAAGCAGATTTCGAAGTGCAAGCATTAGTAGGCGTTAGTTTACAAAGCAATATTGCAGGTTCAAGTGTTAATCAAAATAAAAATTCTCGTTTTGCCATGGTGAATTTTGGAGAACTAAGGAGCGGTGATTCTCAACAAGTTTCTTTGCAAGTACGCGGCAATACTTCAGCCGATATCACCCTCACCTCGGAGCACAAAGGTAGACTTCAACATGTAGACGACAAACAGCTGTACATTGATTATTCAGTTGACGCTGATGGTATGGCTTCAAGTTTAGAGACCCCATTGAACTTGAATCGCCCTGTCGAAAAAACGTTACGAGGCTCTGCTTACCCAGTAACAATTATCATTGGGGACCTTAGAGGATCGTTTGCTGGGGAGTACCGTGATGTCATCACTGTAGAGATTCGTCCAAAACTATAGACCCGGCGACCAGAGACTATATATCTTCGACCGACAAACATAGACCTGCAAAAACAAGCCGACAATCACAGGCTGGCATAGCCATTTTATTTTGAGAATCGTTTTTAATCTAAGCCAATGTTAATATTGATTTGAATAAAAATAATTAGATCGGAGAAAACTAATCAATGAAACATACTCATTTACTTGCTAGGTCGGCCAAAACAGTTTTATGTCGATCGTCTTTTCGCCGACTATCACTTATTAGCCTAGCTTTATTTTTTGCCGCCAACGCATCATTAGTGCACGCGCGACTAGAGGTGTGTAATCAAACCGACTTAGTGCTCATGGTGGCGATTGGCTACGACACTCCTGAAAAAGTCACCGTTACTGAAGGATGGTGGCGGGTCTATCCAGGGTTTTGCGAAGTACCCGTCGATGTAGCCCTATTTGAAGGGAAATATTTTATACATGCTGAATCGAATCCGCGTTCTACCATGCCAGATGACGGTTTTAATTGGGGTGAGCAAGAGAAGCTTTGCGTGCAAGGCGCAGACTTTAGTTTACCCGATGGCAAGCTTTGTTCTTCACCAGACCGATTGGTTGGTTTTAATGTCTTGGAAAAAAACTGGCGGAATGATAATACGATAGACATCTTCCATAAACGCAAATATAAAGATCAATTCGCGGTGAAAGCAGCAGGGATACAACGCCTTCTCTCGGTTTTAGGTTTTGATATGGGGGATATTGATGGCGTTATTGGTAAAAAAACGGTCGCAGCTCTAAATCAAGTCGGGTTTCAGCAAAAACTGTTTGGCTTGGACTTTAGAGCCATCTACCCAATGCTAGAAAATTTAATTGCGGAACAACACCAGCTCAATAACTAATCCGTTTCGCTAACAATTGGATAGCCTACGAGTTGGTTATATAAATAAAACAAAATTAGCAAATTCATCTTATCAGTTGATCGTTTCTATACAAAGGTATTGACCTTTACCTCCTATATCCACGTAATTCAGTTGCGTGTATTTCGCAATATTTAGAGTCACTCTAAATTCGTTTTCACGTACATATTGCTTTTGTACAGAAAGTTCATCGACAGTCTCAACTTAACAATGACGGCGCCTTTGAAATACGATTTCCATCTATCAAACTGACAGCTTGGCTGCCATTTAACCTGTTGTAACAATGTTGTAACAATGTTTTACGTTTATTGATAAACCTGCTTTCTATACTGGAATACCTTTCAAATTTAAACTTTGAGGAACAACATGAACGCTATACTAGAACAAATACAATCGACTCTGGGGCCTGTAGCTTCAGGCACACTTGGCCAAGCATTAATTGGGTTGGCTATTCTTATTATTGGCTTGTTTATAGTCAAAATTATTACCGGTTTTTTCAAAAGACCCCTGAACAAGGTTGGTTTTTTAAACAAACACAATCTTGCCCAACCAATAGTCTCTTTAATCAAGGCGGTGCTGACAATATTTGTACTCATGGCCGTGCTACAGCATTTTGGGCTGACTGATGTTTTAGCTCCACTGAAAAATATGGTTGACCAATTTTTAGGTGCTGTACCAAACATTATTGGTGCTGGCGTGGTGGGTTACGCTGGTTGGATAATAGCCAAATTAGTATCAGAACTTGTTGGCGCCGGTTTGGGCAAAGTAGATCAGCAGCTCGCATTGCGCACTGGCAACGATGAGATAAAAGTCTCTAAGTTCGGTAGTGCATTTATCTTTGGAGGTATTTTACTCCCCATTGTAGTCGCCGCACTAGGTGTACTCAATATTCCCGCAATCAGTGAGCCAGCTACCGCTATGATCAATAAATTAATGGCCGCCGTACCTAATATTATTGGTGCTGGTATTATTTTATTGGTTACCTATTTCGTAGCTAAATTCGTGATTTTTATGCTAAGTGGTCTATTAGACGGCATGGGCGTGAATGACTTACCCGCAAAGCTTGGTATTGCAGATATGTTTTCAGAGTCGATGACCGCCAATAAATTAATTGGTAGCGCGATAATGTTTTTCTCTATGTTAACCGCGTCTACGGCTGCCATTAACCTGTTAGGGATTGAAGTAGTTTCAAATATATTTGCCAAAATCCTACAGTTCGGTGGTGGTATATTAGTTGGTGGGTTAATTCTGGTTCTTGGCAATTTCCTTGGTAACCTAGCACATCAAAAATTGAGTGCTGCCGGCAATGGTGGTATGGCCAATATTGCTCGCATCGCCATCCTTGGTTTAGTTCTAGCTATGGGTTTAAAATCAATGGGCTTAGCGGATAACATCGTCAATATGGCGTTTGGTTTCAGCATAGGCGGAGTAGCAATTGCCGCAGCCTTAGCATTTGGACTTGGTGGTCGCGATGCGGCTAAAACAGTGGCTGATAACTGGGCTTCTAAAATAAAATAAGCTTTTGTCTAAGCAGTAAAATCTTGATCAAAGGGCATACATTTTGTATGCCCTTTTTTTATTATCTTTTCGTTCTTTTCAGTTTGATCACCATACCTCGATCAAGTTAGTTCTCTAAAATCAAAGGTCGGATAAGAATTTGTAGCACCACCCCAAAGCGCTTTTCTATTTAATGCAATTTTCATTAAGGCTGATTACTGATACGATCAATTCAATTCACTTACTACTATCAATAACTTTCATCAATAAATATATGCAAATGGAATTGTGTAATCGTAGATCAAACTAACGTAGAAATTACAAAGATTTGCTAAAATAGAGCTAATTTGATTGACCTTCAGTTTAACGGCGGAAACACACAGCTAATGCGCAACCTGGCACTCAAACTAATTTCGACATCTATAGGTATTGCACTTCCATGTGTAACCCACGCCGATGTATTTCAAGCTTCGACTAGTATCCAAAACAGCCATTTTCTTGGTGGCATTAATTTAAGCGATGACGAACCTGTGGTATCCCTCGCAGCTGATTGGACATCTAATAACGGGGTGTTTGCCGGCACTGATTGTTCCACGTCTAGCGTCAATAATAGCGAGGGTATAAAATCAAACTGCGATTTTTACGCAGGCTATTTTAAACCAATCGATTCAAATCAATCAGTGTCCTTTCAGTTCACCCGTCATGAGTATTCTCGCGGATTCGGTGGCCTATGGGATTTCAATGATCTCACAGCAAACTGGCATATCAGTAAGAAAACCACATTCTCTACCACCTACTCAAAAAATTGGTTGAACCGTGCTTACGACTCATTGGCTATTAATGGGAATACACAAATATCGTTGACAGGTGGCATCAACCTAAACCTATCAGCCACTGTATTGGCGTTAGAAAATCCTTCTCCCGTGAGTACACTAACCTTTGCTAAAGTTTCATTTTCTTATGGTGTGGAGCGCTGGACCGCCGAAGCGGGTGTGGTAATTAGCGATAGTGATCAAGGGATAATCCTTCCCTTTGATGTAGATCAACCTGATTTTTCGATTACGTTCACTTATCGCTTATATTAGTCAACGACTAATCAGTACTATTATTAATAATATTCTTGTAACTAGGACTTATGCAATAATTCTCGAACGATGTCGTCGGCAATTTTACTTTGCGACGTATTGCGCCAATCGAGCTTAGATGAAAGATTGGTGCCATCTATTCCTTCCAGTGCTTGTTTGCGCAAAGCGAGCAAACCGCTGGTGTAGGCCGTTGCAATTGAATGCCCGTGTGAAAAATCATAACGATTGCCTGGCACAGCAACAACTCTGGCGCCAGGTGCAGTAAAAACATCACTGTACTCATCATCCAGACCGCTCGCCCGCACAATCAAAACGCCTTCTCGTTCTGTTGGAAATCGCCCGCCCTCAGCTCGGTTTGGATCAAATGCGGCAACCACCATTTTGCCACGATCAATAATCCGTTGTATTAGCCTATCCAACAGCAAGTCCATAGGGCCTGACAAACTCAAGTTTAATATATCAGCATCGCTCCTGACGACAGAATCCAAAGCACGCGCTATGGATAAGGTATTACAGTTGGTATTGTTACTGGGCATTGACTCCCAACAGGCTCGATATATTTCAAGTTTAGCGGCTGGAGATACGCCCACGACACCTAACTTTGTGTCCGGTTGAGTAGTTATTACGCCAGCAATAGCCGTGCCGTGCGCTTCACCACCACCACCCTTTTTACCCGCAATTACAAAGTCATCGCTCTTAGCGATCGAACCAACGAGATCTTGATGATCTTCGTCAACTGCAGAATCAATAATGGCAATAACGATGCCTTCGCCATCCGCTGAATCAGGTAATACTGCACTAGCGGCCAGATCATCGCTGTTTACATTTTGCGAATTTCCAGAATCATTATCAAATAATTCGAAATCATTGGATGGTTGTACCCATTGCACTGATTTGTTGCGCTCTAATTCAGAAAGAGTTTCGGCGTGGTCGTTATTAAAACGCACGACCAAACAATAGACACCAAGACTTTCAATAAACCACTGGTCACGAAGCTCCATATCGTATTTCGAAACAATTTTTTTCCCAAACCGCTTTAGTTCAATCGAGTCACGGTAGTCGCCAGAGTTCTTTCCGTAGTCAGTGCGCACCCACCCTTGTAAACGTGCCGGTCTAGGATCGCTTAGAACAACGACCCATTCATCGATTTCAGAATAAGTGTTCGCATAAGTATTAACAGAGGATAAATCCTGCGCGGATAACGTGGTTGTCAAACTTAACAACACCATGGTAAAAATAATTTTCATCTTTCTGGTTTTATTACTAATCTGTTTTTATTTCTTAAAATTTTTAGATACCGAATACCTATTACTGAACGTGACTGCCAACAGTAAAAATATCTACCTGCTGAATACGAAAATCAGCTTGCATACTTTCCAAATCTTTCTTGGAAAGTGCTTCACTTGCAACAACGTAAAGAGTTTTTGCAGGCGCGCCAGACTCAAATGTCTGCAAATTATAAGTTGTTAAAACTTCGCTAATATCGCTTTGGGCTATCTTATCTGACAACACTACCTTAGCCAAACGACCTTGCTCGGATAATTCAGCAAATTTAATCTCCGCAGAAGCAGGTTTGCTCGATAGTGTATCAAAATTTGGTGCCAGCATATTCGAATAAAAACCACCAAACACCATGGCGAATACTGCAAGGCTCGCGGCAATGCTATAGCGATTAGTCCACCGTGGCGATATCGGTTTAACCACATTACTTATAGGTTTAGGACTGCTTACAGACTCAGAAGTGTTTGAATGTTCAGGCAGGTCGCTCATGACGTCGCTTGCGCTACCTTCTTGTCTGGTTGATTGATCTTTAAGACCAGAGTTTAAAGAAGAATCTGACGAGTCATTTTGATCGGCTTCATATTGATCAATTCTGGTTGCCAAGCTATCAAAATTAGACATCGATACAGGCTCTAAAAAACCCACTTCTTCCATATTAGCGCGAAAGCGTTGTTCTTCGATAACCGCTGCTCGCAATGACGCATCTAGCTCCATTGCGCTTTCAAAGTTGCGCCGCGCGGTTTCACTTTGATTGTCGGCCACATAATCAACGATGGCTATTTCTCTTAATAGCACCGAATTATCTATAGAATCTTTCATAATAATTCCCAGCAGCAATACTGCCTTATTCACCTAATATAGGTTACTTCTACTTCCGTTTACTAACTTGATGTTGTTTGATTGAGACACATCTTTAATTTCTCTCGAGCATGAAACAATCGTGTTTTTACTGTATTAATTGGGCACCCCATGATTTCTGAAATTTCGATCATGCTGTGTCCCTGAAAATAACTTAGCTCAATGACTTCTCGGTGATTATTGCTAAGTTTTTCTGTCGCAAGGCGTAACTGATCAATCATTTCTGACGTCCAGGAGTCGTGCTCCTTTTCCAGTTGACCTTCCAAGGTGTCAAATTCAATCTCAGTTCTATTATTAGTATGCTTCATTTCTTTGCGTGCGTGAGACATGCAAACGCGATATGCCACACCAAAGATCCAAGTAGATACTTTAGATTCACCGCGAAAGCTATCGGCCTTTTGCCACACCGCCATCATGACATCGTTGTATATCTCATCTACCAATTTATCCTGATAGACCTTTCGCCTAAGGAAGCCTCCCAGACTATGGCGATACCTATTGTATAGCTCACTCAAGGCC
Source organism: uncultured Gammaproteobacteria bacterium (assembly GCA_964549895.1). GTDB lineage: Bacteria > Pseudomonadota > Gammaproteobacteria > Arenicellales > Arenicellaceae > Arenicella. The sequence goes on along the minus strand of CAZJWW010000019.1, from coordinate 7,198 downwards.
AATTTGTCCTTATGCACAGCAATTCTCTCAAGTAATTGCTGATCATCTAGTGATACTAAAACATTAGCGGTATTCATCGATTTGAATTTCATGTCTATGCTGGCAAAACGTCATAGCTGGCCGGCAAACAAGCCTTCTTTGCTGTTTATTCAGGGTATTAGTGACTACTTGGCAGAAAAAGGTTCAAAAATATTTAATTTTATTTCTTTGAACCTTTGTCAATCAGAAGGACACCTACGACTGAGAACGAGTTAGATTGGAATTTATCATTATGATCACTTTCAAGATCTTCTCAAGCTTTTAAACGTTTTTAGCCCGCTTATACAAGTATTAAGTAATTCAAAGGCTCAAAACATAACCAGAAAAGAGATGTAAAGATATGAAAACGAGAAACAAAATTTTAGCAGCTTTAATCAGCACTCTAGCATTCAACAATATTGCAAATGCTGAGGAAAGACCATGGTATTTCCACTTTAGCCTAAATCAAGCTGACTTAGATACGGTAGAAACATTAAGCAATGAAGAAATTGCTGGCGTTTCACGTACTATTGGCTTTGACAATGATGATGCAACAGGTTTCGGCGCTACGATTGGCCGTACCATTCTGACTCAGGACAACGGGAATAAACTAAGTGTTGAGCTTAATTACACCAATAGCGATCATGACGTAGAAGAATTACGGTTCCAAAGTAATCCTTTTTTAGCTAGCGAAGGAACCGCTGCGGGATCAGCAGAAGTTGAAGGTATATTGGCGCGGGTTAAGTACGAATTTAACGTGGGTAAATTTAAACCATACCTTGGCCTTGGTATTGGACAATCCGATCTTGAAGTCGACATTGTGTATGGCGGTTCAGTAGCCAGTGTACCCGGCACGCAACCACCCTTTGCACAAGGCAGTGATAGTGCTACAGCCTTTGAATTACGAGCAGGCTTTGAATACAGACTCACTGACTTAGTTGGTTTGTTTGCTGAATACACGACAACTGATGTGGATGATATTGAATTTTCACGCACTGGCGGTGGCCCTGGTGGTTTGGCTACAACCACCCAAAGTGGTGACTTTGAAGTTGATTCAATCAATTTCGGTATCAACTTTCACTTTTAGGCAATCTTTGTATTGCTAATTCATTGAGCGGACAAATACTACAAGGAGTAACCATTTGACGCTGAATAGAGACAATATTCGCCCCAATGCGTGAGTCTCAATTGAATGCCTGAATTATTCGGGTATGTTTTAAAAGGCCTGCTGAAATCTATCCTCATGGTTTCAGTAGGCCTTTTTTTTGTTTTGCATGAGCTATAATTTTTGTTACCTTTTTAATCTCCTATAAATCAAAGCTTCACTCACGAGCCGCCGCTTAACTTTTAACACCTTCTGACTTTTAAATCCTCTGGCACCTTTATCATTATTGTTGTTCTTCATCTAACAATAACAAAAAGATCGGAGGCAGAATGGTTGCAAAGATGAATGGTGGCTCAGTTGCGCCAAACTCAATGGCACCGATATCGCATGGATCAACTCTAAATAAATTGCGTTGATCACGTTCATTAATCGGCAATGCGCTACAAATAGCGTTGTTCGCAGAATCAATGGCCGGGCTGCCCTCGACTAAGGCGTGAGTTAGTGTTGGGCCACCATTATCCGCCAAAGGAGATAAAATTTCAGAAAGAGAAGCGGAATCTAGAGAATCGGATGTACTCAGAATAACATTTCCTGTAGGCATAAAGTTCAATGCTTCCCGGCTAGTTTTACTGTCATCACCCAGTAAGTTATTGCCAGATAAGTAGAACGTCGATGCGACACTCACAGATAGTTCTGAAGTAGCTAGAGCACCGCTTCCAGTCATGTTGCCCGCAATAAGACTATTGCTCAACGATAGTGTACCGGATGCGTTTGAAATTCCGCCACCAGTGCGATCAGCAGTGTTATTAGAGATCGTACTATTTATGATCGAGACGTTGCTATTGAAACTGATCAGCATTCCCCCGCCTTCATCGTTCGCGGCGTTACCTGAAATCGTACTATTGCTAATTACCACCGAACTCGAAAACGATGTTGTGAATATTCCAGCACCTTCATCGTTCGCCCGATTCGCAGAGACCGTACTATTGCTCAATGTTACGATACTTGATCTTATGTAGATCCCACCACCATCATCACCCGCACTAATGTCCGTTGCAGCGCTATTATTGGTCACGGTGGTATTATCGATAAATACCACACTATCTCTTACGAAAATACCGCCACCATCATCGCTAGCACTATTACCCGAAACCGTACTATTTGTAAGACGAAGTGTACTGCGTCTTGTAAAAATCCCACCGCCATCGAGACTGGCACTGCCTCCTGATATCGTAACGTGATCTAAAGATACACTGGAGTCTCGAATATCAAAAACACTGCCATTGCCCAAACTACTAATCGAGACTGAGTTTCCAGAGGAGTTTATCAACACATCAGAAGTGATTGCGAGAGAAGATGTAAGGCCGCTAACACTACTCACAGCAAAATTTATGCTATCGCCGTCACCGAATTCACCTGCAGCAGAGCAGCCTCCGCTATTTTGAGCGGCATTAATGCTGACAATTGCACTGCGTAAGGTACACCCTACCCCACCGTCTGAGCCATCATCAACAATAATCGTCGCAGCTAAACTAGGGGCAACTGACAAAGCTTGAATTACACCCATGGCGAGACAGGTTTGTTTAAATGAACGACAAGGACGCATATCGATAATCCACCAATGCTCTATTAGGCACTTTTATTTAAGTATGACATCACGCTATTCGTAAAACTATACCAAAAAAGTGCGAATGAAGCGCAATTGTCACCGAACCATTTTACCTTCCGACCTTAATTATCGTATACAGCTTCACGCCTAAGTTAATGCCATACAAATGACACAGCATTCGATAAATAATATTGCTCGCATCGCCAACCTTGGTTTAGTTCTAGCTATGGGTTTAAAATCAATGGGCTTAGCGGATAACATCGTCAATATGGCGTTTGGTTTCAGCATAGGCGGAGTAGCAATTGCCGCAGCCCTGGCATTTGGACTTGGTGGTCGCGATGCCGCCAAAAATGTCGCTGATAGCCGGGCTTCTAAAATAAGCCCTCGTTAAAGAAGGCAGCTCATTAATCGCATGAGAGCGAGCTAAATTCTCCTTGGCTTGCTAGGGCGTAGATTTTGCTTGCGATACAGCACCCCCTGCTTGTCGCGGGGAGTTTCTTTAAACGGCATACATTTAGTATGCCCTTTTTATATTAACAAGCAATAACCTTCTTATCACAATTACCTAGCAAAACCCGCCTGTGATCGCCCGCCTTCATCACCTACGCTTGTTCATTAAATGCCGAGATAAGAAGCACCTCGCCGCGATTAACATACAAGGATTTTTGTCTTAAAAAGCGTGTCAAGGAACTGGCTCCAACTCGAGAAGGCCCCATTCCTGAATAGCCAAATGTGGTTTTCTCCGTTTCAAATAGCATAGCGGTCAGACCAGCATCATTAATACTCACCCCACCTGCGTTAACCTTACGAGCAAACTCTATAGCGAACTTTTCATCGGGCCCAAACACAGCTGCGGATAATCCATAGTCCGTATCATTCGCAAGCTCGAGTGCATGAGCCACTGAGTCATAGGTCATCACGGGCATGATCGGCCCAAAAGTTTCCTCCGTCATAATCTTCATACTGTGATCGACGTTACTCATTATCGTTGGTGCTATCCAGAACGCGCCATTGTCTTCAATCACCTCACCACCATATTCCAGCACAGCACCTTTTGCTAGAGCATCGGCAATATGGTCACAAATGATCTCGGCTTGTTTGGCAAAAATAAGCGGACCTATAGCGCCTTTTGTTGCATCCTCCTTGGATAGTTTTACATCCTTGGCAAGTTCGAGCAGCACAGTGATAAATTTTTCAGCGTCACCATGGTGAATATAGATACGCTCCAGCGACTGACAGGCTTGACCGGTGGCCGATACCGATGCCCGTAAAATTGATCTGGCCGCACGATTCAAGTCACTGCCCGGTAATATTATGGCCGGATCTTTACCGCCCAGTTCTAAGAACGCTGGAATGAACTGTGCCGCCGCCGCCAATGCGACTTTTTTACCCGTTGCGATGCTGCCAGTAAAGGAAACAACATCTACCTCAGTAATCAACGCCTGACCCGTTGTACCATCGCCCGCCGCAATGACCAAGATCTCATTAAGCTCAGGCACCGCGGCAATTGATTGATTTATAGGTTCAACAAACCGAGGAGTAACTTCACTGGGTTTGATAAACACCGCACAGCCCGCTAACAATGCAGGTACCGTATCAATAAACGACAGTAAGAGAGGAAAGTTCCAAGGACTGATCACCGCAAGTACTGGGTACGGCTCTGTATCGCTGTAAATCTCAACATCTGGCATCGTTTGCGATTGCTGATTGCTATGCCCCATCAGCGTCGGAGCGAGCGCACACCAGTGTTCAATAGATGCGATAAAACCATCAAACTCTCGTAAAGCCAACGCTTGTCGACCTGTATCTTCTGCGAGTGCAGCGACAATCTTAGTTTTGTGAGTGTCTAATGCGACGATCCATTGCTGCAACACTGCGATACGTTTTTCCAAGCCTTTATCCACCCATTCACGCTGATTGGATCTAAGGAGTTTCGACATTTGATTAAGCGAGTCAGTGCTGGGAGTGACAAAAGAATAGTCAAACTGCCCGCTTCGCGGATTTCTGACGTCTATTTTACGAGCTGAAATCAAGTCAGACCTATGCGTATTTCATTTAATAACGTGTAAGGGTTAATTTCTCCGTGGCTTGCCGTAGAGAGTTTCATTTACAAATTCATAACAAAGAATAGCATCAAACTAGAAAATTTGAGCACAGCGACTAATCAAAACAAGGATCATTATCGACTTCGTGGCAAAACTTTAGAGCAAATTTGCTATGAGCCGACAGCGCCGGAAGACTTTAGCGTATGGATGCGGTCTTCAGTATAGCCAATAGCGGATAGTAACTCATCGGCATTTTGCCCAACTTCAGGAAGGTCGCTTCGCAAGGCAAATTTTTCGCCGCTGACTTCTAATGGTAAAGCCGGTAAACTGGTTTTTACCCCAGCATTATCACCTTCGAGCAACGTTACATCGATTAAGCCGCCACTTTTCGTAAGATGTTCATCGGTAAATAAATCGGATGGTGTGTTAATTGGTGCATACGGTATTCCAGCTCGATCAAGTCTTGATATCATTTCATCTGAACTCATATTGGCAAACAACGTTTCGACAATTGGCAGAATGCGATCGCGCTGTTTTACCCGATCATTGTTGGCGTCCAAGTCCGGGTCTTGCGCAAATGCCGTGAGCTCAAACTCACGGCAAAATAGTTTCCATAGGGCATCACTAACAACCCCGATAAATATGCGCTCGCCTTCGGCGCTAACAAAAATATCATAGATAGACCACGCGGAACGACGCACTGACATCGGCGGCGGCGCCTCGTCTAACACCGCCTCTTGCGCCATATGTTGTCCAACCATGAATGCGGTAGTCTCGAACAAAGAGCTGGATACCAATTCTCCTTTGCCAGTACGGTGGCGGCGCTCAAGCGCTGACAAAATTCCGATCACGCCAAACATGCCGCCAGTGATATCGATCACCGATGAGCCTGCCCGCATCGGCTTATTTGGCATACCGGTCATATACGCAAGTCCACCCATCATTTGCACCACCTCATCTAAGGCGGTGCGATGTTCGTAGGGACCTGACAAAAAACCTTTAAGTGAACAATAAATTAGTCGCTCATTAGTTTTACATAGCTGCTCATATCCGAGACCAAGTTTCTGCATAGCACCTAGGCGAAAATTTTCTATAAGGATATCGGCAGAATTCACGAGATGACTCGCAACCTCAAGACCTTCTTGCGATTTTAGATTAACGCTGATACTTTTTTTATTCCGGTTGTACATGGGGAAGTAACCAGCGCCAGACCCTTTGAGGCGCCGTGTTTTATCACCTCCAATCGGTTCTACTTTAATTACTTCGGCACCAAGATCGGCCATAATAACTCCCGTAGCCGGGCCCATCACCATATGTGTGAACTCAATAACTTTGATACCCGATAATGGTAGATTAGTGCTATTCATAATCCTTCTTGCTCGCTCCATTGCTCGCAAACTTAAACGTTAATAAAGGCAAGTAATAAGGTGTTCGCCTATGATTAACTTATATATATTGTTAATATGATATATCAATAATACATTTAATCAAGTTTAACACCTGTTTAAACCGTTAAAAAATGACAATAGATATACAAGTTAGTGAAGTCGGCCCACGAGATGGCTTACAAAGCATTGCTTCCATTATGCCCACTGAGGCCAAAAAACAGTGGATCAAAGCCCAACATAAAGCGGGCGCACCCGAAATCGAGGTTGGCTCATTTGTGCCCGCCAAACTGATACCTCAACTCGCCGATACTGCCGAGCTAACAAAATACGCTGCGCAGCTCAATGGTTTAACGGTCGCGGTACTCGCGCCTAATTTATACGGAGTGAAAGCGGCCACTGAAAGCGGTGCGAATAAAATTTCAATTCCATTTTCCATGAGCGAATCACACTCACTAAAGAACGTTAAAAAAAACCACGCGCAGATGCTTGAAGAAATTAGCCGTTGTGTGCAATTTGTTAAACGACAAGCAGAACAGGTCCGCCCACAGCTTGAGGTAAGCTTATCAACCGCCTTTGGGTGCACCATCGAAGGTAAGGTGCCCGAAGATCGCGTTATAGCTATGGCCGAGAAAGTTATTCTTACTGGTGTTGATGAAGTGGCAATATCCGACACAACTGGGGTTGGGAACCCACGGCAATTAAAACGATTGACAGAGGGTATATGGCGAAATTGCGGCCGTGAAAAATTAAAGGGCGTGCATTTGCACAATACACGCGGCCAAGGCCTAGCAAATGCATTGATGGCAATTGAAATCGGTATCACGACGCTCGACAGCTCCCTCGGTGGTATTGGCGGCTGCCCGTGGGCACCAGGCGCCAGCGGCAATATCGTCACTGAAGATTTGGTGTTTATGCTCGAATCAATGGGCTTAAATACCGGTATTGATATTGATGCTCTTTTAAGAGTAAGAGAAATTGTGCAAACAGCGCTGCCAAATGTAAGTATGTACGGCTTCACTCCTGATGCCGGAAT
>CAZJWW010000018.1:17979-27667 GCA_964549895.1 uncultured Gammaproteobacteria bacterium | reverse complement strand
GGTAATTTTGAGGCCTATGGGCATAAAGCCACGGCCGATGATCCGGTTGCCGTCGCAATTCATAATTTATGTGAACAAATCCAAGTAATGGATGCACACTCACGGGATTTGCTCAGCCGTTTAGATGCCGCCGGTATTGATACTCAGGGTCTGAACTTGCCAGAAGTAAAAACCGACTGTATTGAGTTATCACGTCCAAGCGATGAATGATGCTGTATAATGGAGCTGATGGTTACTTAAAAGCCAGTCTGTAACTGTCAGAGATTGAAACTCGAAGAATTAAAACTTTTTGAACTTAGAAAGATTAAGAAAATGATTACCCTAACTAAGCCCGCGGCGGACCGTATTGCCGACCAAATTACCAAGAATAATGCCATGGCCTTGCGCTTTGCTGCCAAAGAATCCGGTTGTTCTGGCTATTCTTATGTTATGGATTTTGCTGAACAAATTGATGAGCAGGATACCGTGTTCGAACAACATGACGTAAAAGTTGTGGTCGACGCCAAAAGCTTAGCGATTCTAACGGGCACTCAGATCGATTATGTTGCGGAAGGATTAAACCAAACGTTTAAGTTTTCCAACCCCAAAGCCACTGACCAATGCGGTTGTGGTGAAAGTTTCGCTCTAAAAACACAATAATAGACCGCAAATAGACAGTTTGCACAATATTTGTGCAGTAATTGTTGATGATTGGCCATTAAACGCGAAAGGTTACCAAGGATTCATAGGCTTTATCATAGATAGTCGTGTTTTTACCCAAGAAACGTTCTAGAATATCCATATCTGTATCCGTATGCTTACCCATATTTTTAGCGATGCTGACACATAATTAGTTCCAATCGATGAGTTTAACTTTTTTAACAATCTAAAGTTGCAGTCATAGGTTAAACTAGATTAAACATAAGGTTGGATATCTTTATGTTTTATTAGAAGAAATAACATTTTAAATATTAATAAAAGAGGGTTTTAGAGTGAAACAATTAATGAATTTGAGTACTAAATTAACGTTGGTACTAGTCATTTTGGCAGGCTCGGCAAGTTTAGCCGTGGCACAGCAATACACCAATATGACACGCATAGGAACGTCTCAAGCCGTTTGTCTAGGAGGCATTGAAACGGCTCAAGAGCTGCGAGATTTCTTTGCTAAAAACCCAGAAGCGGCGCGCTCAATCGTTACCAGTTCAGGCTGGGCAGGTAAGGCGGACGATTTATTGGACGCGATTGCCAATGGCCAGTTAATTGATCGTACCTATGATATTGGGTCTCTGTTTGCATGGACTAGTGCGAAAGTACGTGGTCAATATGTCGCTAAGCCGTATCGACGGTGGGCTGGTAAAGCACCGTTTGAAGCATTTCAAGTTAACGTTTCTTCTGGCTGCCAGATTTATCATATTGCGATTCCTAAAGCGTGCTGTAATGTTTCCCTAGTATCATCTCAGCCAGATAACTCGGCCGCTTGTCGGCCCGAGCCGGTGGTAGTTGCACCAGCGCCAGTAGCTGAACCAGCACCTGCACCTAAGCCCGCGAGAAAAGCGCTTGCGCTTATACCGTTTGTTGGGGCATTGGTGGGTAGTGAGACTCGCGCTCGATTCGAACCTGTTTGGAGTGAAGATGTACGAGACACATCAGGCATAGCGGGGTTAAAAGCAGGCTTGATGAAAGAGGTCGGCCCAAGAACTGCCGTATTTGGACAGGTCACTGCGGTAACACGTAATGGTATTAATGAATTCAATGAATTTCCAGATGAGAGCTTCGCAATCGATGTTGGTGTTGATCGCTACCTAAGTGAAAAAATATTTATTGGTGGCGGTGTTGGAGTCTATGATATTGACGAAAGTGACGTTAGAGAAGCATCTGTTTTTGGTCACGTCGGTGGCGATATTGGCAAATCGAATTTTCAATGGTTAGTAGAAGGCCGCGTATTCGATTCGGATTCTGAAACACTTGATTCGATTAACGACAATAAGTTACTCAGCGTTGGTATTCGTTATTTGATCGGTGGAGACAGAGGTTTCCCAAGATTTAAATAATTCTTTAAGCTCGCGCGCAGCTCGCTTAAAGGCTGCCAGCGCTAGTTTAAGGTTTATAATGAGTTTTATTGTGAGAAAGCGGCTTTGGCCGCTTTTTCTTTTTATAACGGTAGTTTACTTATGACTAGCATTGAAATTTCTCTGGATAAAATTGGTGTGCCGCTTAAGCGTACCGATGATGATCGAGCTGTCAAAGGAGGGGTGTTTTCGAATAGCGCAAGTAAACGCGTAGGGATTACTACCTTGGGCTGTAAGGTAAATACTTATGAATCGGAGCTTATCGGTGAGACGCTGCAGACTAATAATTGGACGGTGGTGCCAAATACGTCTAAGGCCGATTTATATTTGATCAATACTTGTACGGTCACCCAAGAAGCCGATCGTCAAGCGCGCCAGCAAGTTCGCAAAGCCATTAAGCTTAATCCGGATGCTCTAATCGTTGTCACTGGGTGTTATGCACAAATCGATCCACAGGCATGTGCGGATATCTCCGGGGTGGATTTGGTGTTAGGTAATGATCGTAAGCTCGATCTATACAAGCTACTTCCTGAATTAGAAAAGGGCGTACTTCCTACCGTTATGGTAGGTGATCTAGATCAACATATAAGTTTGCCTGAACAGCTTCTCGACGCTTATGAAAAGCACACCAGGGCCTTCGTGCAGATACAACAAGGCTGTGATCAGGGTTGTACTTTTTGCATTATTCACGTCGCTCGAGGCCCCAGCCGTTCAATTTCACCAAGTTTGATAAAACGCCAGGTGCAACGTTTGGTGCTAAATGGATTTCCAGAAATAGTTATTTGTGGCGTGGATTTGGGCGCTTATGGTAACGACTTGGCGACGGCCAATGCGCGATTCGATTTAGTTGATTTATTAGGCGAGCTTTTGTCTCTAGAGCATGAGCCTGAGAATCCGTTTCGAATCAGGCTTAGCTCAATTGACCCACATCATATTACTGATCGCTTGGTGGAATTAATGGCGAGTGAGCCTAGAATTTGCCCGCATATTCACCTTTCATTGCAGAGCGGCAATACCTTAATTTTAAAACGCATGAAACGTCGTTATGATGCCGCTCATGTGCGCCAACGAATTACCAAGTTGCGATCGGGTTTGCCGAATTTGGTAATGAGTGCGGATGTTATGGTGGGCTTTCCGACTGAAACGGAAGAACAATATTTAGACACTGAGTATATGCTCGCTGAATTAGACATCGCTTTTCCACATGTGTTTTCCTATTCAGAGCGTTCAGGTACGCCCGCAGCGCGCATCCCAATTGACCGGCAGGTGCCCGTTACTGAACGCAAACAACGCAACGCTCGTTTGCGAGCTTCGGTTAAACCTCTACAACGACGTTTGCGCGAATCTCGGTTAGGGCAAACGGCGTGGGTTTTACCCGAAATGTCTACTAAACGAGAAGGGTATACTCTGTGTCGAGCTGAAGATTATCTCTCGGTTTTGGTATCAAGCACTGAAATAACCTCCGGTCTTTGGACTCTCGTAAAATACACGTCTATTGATGGCGATTACATGTTGGCAGAACCGGTGAGCCAGTGAGTCGCAAGTAAGGCGTTGTAAGGGGCTTCGTTTGACCTATCTAGGATATTCTCAGGGCCTCGTTAATTCGCCGGTTGTTCAGCAATAAAGGCCATCTAGATTAGTAATTACTCGATTCAAGCGTTAGAATATCGCCCCCAGAGGAAGCAACTGAAATGGTTGTTTCTTAACGATTTAATTTATTATTTTGGAGTCAAAAATGTCTGTTGAACGCACTCTTTCTATTATTAAACCAGATGCTGTTGGAAAAAATGTTATTGGTGAAATCTACACTCGTTTCGAAAAAGCGGGTTTGAATATTGTTGCTTCTCGTATGATGCATCTGAGCCAGGAACAAGCAGGCGAGTTTTATGCGGTGCACAAAGAACGTCCGTTCTATAACGACTTAGTTTCATTTATGACATCAGGCCCAGTCCAAGTACAGGTTTTGGAAGGAGAAAACGCCATAGCAGCACATCGTGATGTTATGGGGGCGACAAATCCTAGCGAGGCTGCACCTGGCACGATTCGTGCCGATTTCGCCAGCAGTATTGATGAGAATGCTTGCCACGGATCGGATGCACCAGAGACCGCTGCACAAGAGATTGAATTTTTCTTTGGCGCTGACGGGATTTGCCCTAGAACTCGCTAGCTAAAAAACCGGCGATATAGATGCTAGAAAACACCCACACTAATTTAATGGGACTCGATCGCCAGGCGATGGAAAGCTATTTTATTGGTATGGGCGAAAAAACATTTCGTGCTTCACAGCTTATGAAATGGATACATCAAATGGGAGTAAGTGATTTTGCTGAGATGACTAATCTCAGTAAAAGTTTGCGCGAGCAACTGGCGCAGAATGCCAAAATATCTGCGCCAGAAATTATTTCCGACCAGTTGTCGAATGACGGTACTCGAAAATGGCTGTTAAAAGTACCTGGTAAAAACGCCATTGAAATGGTGTTTATTCCGGAGGAATCACGCGGTACTTTGTGTGTTTCCTCACAAGTAGGTTGCACCTTAAGTTGTTCGTTTTGTGCCACTGGCAAGCAGGGATACAATCGCGATTTGAGTACGGCTGAGATTATTGGGCAGGTATGGCTGGCCAAACATTTATTAGCAGAACAATACAATACCGATAATCGAATTGTGAGCAATGTGGTTATGATGGGCATGGGTGAGCCATTAATGAATTTCGATAATGTTGTTTCGGCTATGCGCATTATGCAGGACGATTTCTGTTTTGGTCTTTCTAAACGACGCATTACTTTGAGCACCGCCGGCGTAGTACCTAAAATCGATCAACTTAAAGAGATCTGCCCCGTAAGCTTGGCGGTATCTTTGCACGCACCTAATGATGAATTGCGTAATGAATTAGTGCCGTTAAATAAAAAGTACCCGATTAAGGAATTGCTCGATGCCTGTAATCGTTATGTTGCTGATTCGGCACGTGCTCGAATCACTTTCGAATATGTGATGCTCGAAGGTGTCAATGATGATTTAGAACATGCCCGTCAGTTAGTCGAGTTAATGAAGACAGTTCCCGGTAAAGTAAATCTAATCCCTTTTAATACTTTTGATGGAATAGATTATAAGCGGTCGTCAAACTCAAGAATTAATCGTTTTCGTGACGTTTTGCACGAAAGCGGGATTATCGTAACGGTTCGACGTACTCGTGGAGACGATATAGAAGCCGCTTGTGGGCAACTTGCGGGTGATGTGATGGATCGGACAAAACGAGCTGAAAAGTTTAGAATAGAGGTACAAACTAGAGAATTAAAAGCCCAAAAGGTCGAGGTAAGGTCATGATGATGCATTTTAAAAAGTTATTGATCAGCAGCATTTTGCTAATGTTTATCAGTGGCTGTGTGAGCACCGTGCCAAAACCATCAAATCAAGGTGTAAGTAAGACTAAAGAAGATAAAGCCTTGGCTTATACTAAGCTTGCGAGAGGCTATCTACAAAAAAAGCAGTATTCGGTGGCGAAAAGTGAGCTAGAGAAAGCCTTAGCAATAGACCCTACACATTCTGACAGCAATTACGTTATGGGCCTGCTGATGATGCAGCTGGAGCAGTACAATAGTGCTGAAGATCATTTCGCACGCGCTGTTAAGTCCAATCGAGAGAACTCCGCCGCAGCGCATGATTTTGGTATGTTTTTGTGTCAACTCGGTAAGGTCAAAAGATCCATTGACTATTTTGAGATTGCGGTGTCTAACCCATTGTTTGCAAATGCCGAATTAAGTTATATGCGGGCGGGCGAATGTTTAGCAACAATTAACGACCCGCGAGCGGAACGATATTTGAAAAGTGCGTTAGATGTTAACCCTCGATTACACCCAGCTTTATTTAGATTGGCGGTAATAAAATACAACGAAGCAGAATATTTTTCAGCACGTGCCTATATTGAGCGTTACATGGCCATTACTAAGTCGCAACCTGCGGCCTTATTTCTAGCCTATAACATAGAATCTAACTTGAACGCGGCCGATGTGGCTGAAAAATATCGACTTGAGTTATTGGAAGATTTTCCTGGGTCTGATCAGGCAAACCGTCTACGCCGCCAGTTTAGAGACGAAATTATAAATGAGCAGTAAGCAATAGGTTACTAAAGGCTTTCATTGAGCTAAAGGATGTCATTACGCTAAAGGCTGTCATTAGGCTAAAGGCTGTCATTAGGCTAAAGGCTGTCATTAGGCTAAAGGCTTTCATTAAGCCGAGCAAGGTTTATTGCTAGAGGAATATGATGGAAGAAAATAAACAGAATAATAAAGAAGATATATTGATTCGCGGTAGCAACGAGCTTTCACCTGGTAGTGGAAGTATGCTTGCCGATGCGCGCAAGAAACAACAGAGAACGGTTGAAGAAATTGCCACTGAGCTTAATCTGTCCTTAAGTCAAATTCGTACGATTGAACTTGATCAAAGTGAAGGTTTGCCGGAGCCGACATATGTACGTGGTTATATTCGATCGTATGCAAAGTTGCTTGGACTAAATCCAGAAACAGTTTTGGCAAGTTATAAGAACCCAAATTGGCAGAAATCAGCTAATTTAGACGATATGCCTCGAGGTATTGGCAGTGCGGAAATGGCCGATTCTGATAGTTTTTTTACCCCGGCTAAAGTTATCAGTATTTTATTGATTGCCGCGCTCGGTGCTTTTTTATGGTACTCGGGCATGCTAAATAACTTGTTTAGCCAAGATGAAGCAACGTCGCAAGTGGATCTCGCTGAACCGATTCAGAGCAATTCTGTGGAAAGTAATGTCGCTGCTGATGCTGAACAAGATCTAGCCAATCCATCGGGCGAAGTTACGGGTGAAGACGATGGCAATATTGCTGAAAGCGGCGCTGCATCGGATAACTCAGTTCAGAATGAACTGGTACTTAATTTTAGTGCTACTTCGTGGGTAGATATCCGTGATACAGAAGATAATCGTCTCGCCTACAAAAGCTATACCCGCGGTGAAGAGTTAATTATCCCTATAGAAAGCCGTATTAACGTTTTTATTGGAAATGCTGAAGGTGTAGAGGTTCAATATAATGGTGAGCCTTACGACATTAGTGGTTTTCGTGAAGGCGTCTACGCAAAGTTTGTTATGCAATAGCTTTTTGTTTACATCCGCGCTTTTTGTTTACACCTGCTCAGGGCTTTTTGTTTACACCTGCTCAGGGTTTTTTGTTTACACCTGCTCAGGGCTGTTTGTTTATAAGCGCTCAGGGTTGTTCATATTAAGCGCGCTCAGGCTTTTTGTTTATTTACGACCGCTCAGGCTTTTTGTTTATTTACGACCGCTCAGGCTGTAAAATCAACCTCCATCTAAACATAGGCTGGAAAATAGTAAGCCATTATCATGAGCAAACGCGATCAGATTAAAGCGGTTCGAGGTATGAATGACATCTTGCCGGGAGAGATAGAGGTATGGCAGGCCGTCGAAGCACATTGTCAGAGTGTGTTCGCTAATTATAATTACTCCTTGATTCGCACACCAGTTCTGGAAAGTACGCACTTATTCGCTCGTTCTATGGGCGCCGATACGGATATTGTTGCTAAGGAAATGTACACCTTTGACGATCGCAATGGCGACAGCTTAACTCTGCGGCCAGAGGGCACGGCCAGTTGTGTTCGCGCAGGGATCGAAAATGGCCTATTTTACAATCAGCAACAGCGTCTCTGGTATCTGGAGCCTATGTTTCGTCATGAGCGGCCGCAAAAAGGCCGATATCGACAGTTTTATCAAATTGGTGCAGAAGCGTATGGTTGGGAAGGCCCCGATATAGAGGCCGAAATGTTGTCGATGGTCCAGCAACTATTTAATCGACTTGGTTTAGCCAAAACCAACTTGGAAATCAACAGTTTGGGTGATAGTGAAACGCGCAAACGTTATCTGGCTGAGTTAGTTGATTACCTTGGTAAGATAAAAGACCAACTTGATGAAGATAGCCAACGACGCTTAACCACCAACCCTTTGCGCATACTTGATTCTAAAAATTCTAACGTACAAGAGTTGTTGGTAGATGCCCCCAGCATTCTTGATTTTTTAACGACCGAATCAAGAGATAGTTTTGAAGTTTTACAAAGCTACTTACAAGCCTTAAATATTGAGTTTATGGTTAACCCGAAATTAGTGAGGGGCTTGGATTATTATAACGACTTGGTGTTTGAATGGATTAATGAAGATTTCGGCGCGCAGTCAACGGTTTGTGCTGGCGGTCGTTATGACGGTTTAGTAGAGCAACTTGGTGGTCAAGCGACTCCGGGTTTTGGATTTGCAATCGGGCAAGAGCGATTGGTTCAGATTCTTATCGAGCAAGGTGCCGATGTTAGTCATATTACTAGTGGGGCACAGGTATATATAATATCTATCGGTGCGGCCGCTCGTGAGCAGGCATTAGTGGTACAACAAATTCTCAGCGCCAATAACATTAAAACAAAATGTCATTTGGGGCTTGGCAGTATCAAGAATCAGTTTAAAAGAGCCGATAAAAGTGGTGCTTATGTAGCCTTAATAATCGGCGAGCAAGAGGCTGACGCCAACGAACTCAGTATTAAAGTACTCCGTCAACAAAAAAATAAGGAAAATGGCGAGCAAGAACAACAGAAAATTGCACAAAACGATGTCCTTAACGTGGTGACTAATCTACTAGAATCGCTATAATGCGACGCTAGAATAGTACAAGTATGCGATTTACAACTGTGCAGATTTAGCGATTAAAGGCGTGCGACGGTAGGCAGTTTGATGGCTTCAAAACGCTTAGTTAACAAAAGCTTATGAATCACATACAGCCGTGCATTAATTTCTGCTAAACACATAAAACCCCTTACAACACGTATAAGAACTCCTTACAACCCGAATAAGAACTCTTAAAACACTTATAAAGCTATGGCCGACGATATTTTCCTTACCCCTGAAGAGCAAGATGAGCGCGCGAAAAAGTGGCTCAAAGACAATGGCATGTCGATCGCTGTGGGCGTTGGTCTGGGCTTGGCGGGTGTCATTGGTTACAACCAGTACCAAGATAGTGTTCAATTAAAAGCGGAGCAAGCGTCTGGCCTATATGACACAGTTATAACTACTCATGAAACCTCGCAGATTTCGGATATTGATGCACAAGTAGAAAAATTGAAGGAAGATTATGCATCATCGTCTTACGCAGCAAAGGCAGTATTAGTCAGAGCTAAGCAGTTGGCATTAAGCGATCAGCAAGCCGCCATGAATGAGCTCCAATGGGTTATCAATAATGCTGAGGAAGTGGGCTTGCAACACACTGCGCGCGTACGTCTGGCGAAGCTGTTTTTTGCGTCCGGCGATATGAATGAGGCTCGTAATCTGGCCAGTATTCAGCCCAGTAACGGTTTCGACTCCCATTATCAGGAAATTCTGGGTGATATTGAACGCAAGCAAGGTAATAATGAAGCCGCTCGTGGACACTATGAAAAAGCGTCAGAATCATTGGGCCCCGCTAGCGG
Organism: uncultured Gammaproteobacteria bacterium; assembly: GCA_964549895.1. GTDB lineage: Bacteria > Pseudomonadota > Gammaproteobacteria > Arenicellales > Arenicellaceae > Arenicella. The sequence continues at coordinate 18,134 of CAZJWW010000018.1, read as the reverse complement.
TGGTTACGCGCAAGTATTAGGTATGAAGTTAAGTCGTCTGCCTAAAGAAGAGGTCGTTGAAGAAGCGGCCACTGGCAGCGAGGATGACAAATCCGATCACGAAGGCGTAGATAATATCCGCTCAGAGGCTGTTGATAAAGTCCGCTCAGAGGCTG
>CAZJWW010000018.1:1031-17879 GCA_964549895.1 uncultured Gammaproteobacteria bacterium | reverse complement strand
TCCGCTCAGAGGCTGTTGATAAAGTCCGCTCAGAGGCTGCTACGGAATAAATCAAGTATCCATTGTAAATAAGTACGAGAAACCATTATGCAAATAGTTCGCTTTTTATTTATTGCCATAGTCGCCATAAGTCTCGCAGCCTGCGGCAGCAAAACTAAGAAGACCGACTTTTTCGGGGTCGAAGAAGAGGGTAAAAAGCCTAAAGTAGCCAATACGACTGACCTAAAGCGAAATTGGAAAGTTAAACTGGGTGATAAGATTGACGGCGGCGATGCCATTATTTCACCGGCTCTATTTGGTGATAGTTTGTACGCAGCCGCGACCAATGGTCGTATCGAAAAAATAGACGCAAGAACCGGTAAGCGCGAATGGCAGGTGAAACTTAAAAACGAAGTTATCACGGGCGGCGTTGGCGTAGGCGGTGGCTTAGTGCTGGTGGGTACCGATCAAGGTTTCGTTTATGCCTTTAATCAAACCGACGGTTCGTTATCATGGAAAGTGGAATTAAGTTCTGAAATATTAGCGAGCCCTGTCTATGGTAGCGACGTGGTAATTGCTCGCACGGGTGATGGTAAGGTGTTTGGTTTGGCGGCCTTTGATGGGGAAGTGATTTGGACTATTGGTCGTCAGATGCCAAGACTTACCTTGCGTGGTGATTCGCGACCTTTGGTGAGCCAGGGAGTCGCGTTTATAGGTTTTCCAGATGGAACGTTGGTGGCACTCGATGCTAAAAATGGTCGGGCTCTTTGGGACTTGCCTATATCTTTTCCACGCGGAACAAATGAGATTGAGCGTCTTTCTGATATTGATACTACACCCTTATTAGTAGGCGGTAATATTTACGTTAGTTCATATCAAGAGATAACGCATGCTCTGGATATTGCGGGGCAAAAGATTGCTTGGAGCATCGATGTTTCGTCATTTAATTCATTGGGATTTGATGCGGCATTTTTATATATAAGTGATCGAGACGGTATCGTTCATCAGATTGATAGAGCCAACGGTGAAAAAATTTGGTCTCAGGACGGTTTACGCTTATTTACAACGAGTGCACCTATATCTATAGGGCCTTATTTAATGGTTACAGATAGTGATGGTACCGCCTACGTTATGGACAAAAATGATGGTAGCTATGTAGGCCGACACTCCTTAGGGGCGCGAACTATTGTAGGTGATCCAATCGTTGACGCTGACACCATTTATTTTATTGATAGTAGTGGCAGTTTACAGTCTGTGAGCATAGTCAGCTCGAGCTAAATAGTGAGTTCAAGCTAGATGGCGTGGTTTTTTTAACTGTCTTCTATGTGATTTAATATTTTTACATCGGCTATGCTGCAACATCTGGAGCAGACTTAATCTGAGGCAGAGTGGCATTCAAATCGGCATTTTATAGACAGTAATCGTGGACGAGAAGGAAAAAATTGCAACGGTTTCTAAATCTGACCCACCTGAGTCTGATAAACCAGAACCTGATATACCGAAACCGATTATTTCGATAGTCGGTCGGCCGAATGTCGGTAAGTCTACCCTTTATAACCGCCTGACAAGAAGTCGTGATGCTATTGTTGATGATCGCCCAGGGGTAACCCGTGATCGTATGGTGGGTGTTGGACGAATTGGACCTAAAACTTATTGGGTCGTTGATACTGGTGGAATAGAGTCAGACAAGGAGGAAATTCATAACCTGATGAAAGATCAGGTTAATCAGGCTTTAAAGGATAGTGATGCGGTAATTTTTATTGTTGATGGCAGAGACGGAGCCACTCCCGTAGATTTCGAAATCGCCGAACAGTTGCGTCGTAGCGAGCACGACACCAGTCAAACCGCGAGTGGAAAACGTCAAATTTATTTGGCCATCAACAAGGCAGAAGGACTGGACAAAGAAACTATTGCTGCTGATTTTTACCAATTAGGCCTTGCTCAACCGCACGTCATTTCTGGTAAAAATGGGGATGGTGTCGCCAAGCTTTTGAGCCTGATTCTTGAACAAACAGATGGCCGATACAATCAAGCGCATTATGATATTCCGGCAGGTGTGGCGAAACTAGCAATTGTGGGTCGACCGAATGTTGGTAAATCTACCTTAGTAAACAGCTTAGTCGGCGAAGAACGAGTGGTGGTTTACGATATGCCTGGCACCACTCGTGACAGCATTCACGTGCCATTCAAGGTAGGAAGCAAAGAATACGTGTTAATTGATACCGCAGGTATGCGCAAAAAATCCCGTATTGATGATCGTGTAGAACGGTTTTCTGTGATGAAAACACTCCGAGCCGTGGAATTAGCACAGGTTGTTGCTGTGGTGTTGGATGCGCGTGAAGGCGTCGTTGATCAAGACAATAGGCTTATAAATCTGGTTTTTGGTAGTGGTCGCTCGTTAATGATTCTGATCAATAAGTGGGATGGTATGAGTCAATATGAAAAAGAGCAAATAAAGGTGCAGATTGATCGCAAGTTCGGTCATATGGGTAATATTCCAATAGAATTCATATCGGCCAAATTCGGTAAAGGTATTAATGCGGTGATGCCCCTAATTGACCGACTTTATGAAAGTGCGATGATGGATATGGGTACAGGTCGAATAAATTCTATTTTAAAACAAGTAGAAGAACGCCGCACACCACCGATGGTAGGCAATCACCGCATAAAATTGAAATTCGCACACCAGGGCGGCATGAACCCACCGCATCTGATTATTCATGGTAACCAATTAGATAAACTACCGCAGACCTATCAACGATATATTTCAAACTCCTTTGAAAAGGCTTATAACTTGGTTGGAACCAAGGTTAAGTTGACAATGAAGACATCGGATAATCCATTTCAACCAGCCGACAAACTATCGCGCAGAAGCAAAGATAAAGTTAAATATCGTGGTAGTCGAAAAAAATCTGGCAGAGATTGACTAATTCTTATCTAGAGCTCTAAAGCTTTATTCAAGAGCCTTAAACTTGTTTTCATGAAGAGCCTCGAGCTTGTTTTCATGAAGAGCCTCAGGCTTGTTTTCATGGAGCGCTTCGGGCGATTTTTCCAAGGCCTTCTTTGACCGCTCTGATAATAATTTAGCCACGCCACCATCTACTTGTAATGCTTTAATCAAATGAGCTACAAAATCGGTTTGCCGCCATGGCAGAAAATGGCCTTCGTCGGGTAGTTCTACTAACGTCACTTCCGAAAAGTTATTGCGCCATTGCTTGTCTACAAATTTTGTATTTTTCGGCGATACTAATTTATCTGTACCACCTTGCATGACCGCTAGGCGAGTATTGAATTGAATTTGCGAAATTTCACTCGCCATGATTTTCAACTCACTACGTAAACGCATAATTTCTTTATTCGAGTTATTTAAATGACTTGGCAGAAACAAGCGCACCAACCAAGTACTTGCCGCTCGGTTATACCACCTAGGAGAACCCAGTTTAGGGTCCAAAGAACCTGCTAGTAATAGCATAGCCTTAACTTTATCTGGTTCAATAATCGCTACCTTTGGCGCGATAGACGCTCCTAGCGAGTGCCCAACAATAGTCCATTGTTTATTGGGATACTGTTCAAATATTTTTATTATTGCTGAAGCCTGTTTTTTAAAGTCGCCATCGATTTCTTTGTTTGGAATAGCGGATAAACCCCAACCAAGGCGATTAACCGAGATCATGAAAAATTCATTCTGTAAGTTTGAGTTACTCAAATAAACATTGAATGCACCCCAGCCACCAGGAGTGCCATGAATAAAAATTACCCCGGGCTTAGATTGATCGCCAGAGTAGGCATAATTGATTTCGTGTTCGCCTGCAGCCACTGTATTAAACCGGATACTAGAATCCAGCTTTTTGGGCACTTCGTAAGGCTGAGCATTACTTGCCAATGTTACAAAATGGCTCGCAAGCATCATAATCGAGGGTAAAAATCTATTTGGTAATCGCATGTAAATTAAAATCTGAAAAAGGCTGCGCTGAAAACGAGTAAAACTATAAACTAAGGAAGTTCCGCCAGTATGACAGGATTTATATAAACTCCATTCATAACACATTGCCAGCTCACATAGCTGGCACGCCCTTCATAATAAGGGGTCTTACCTAAGACCGCGCCACCTACCACACCATTACCGATTTCAACACTCAAGTCCGTTATGCCATGAATAATGCTGTATAAACCCCGACCATGATCCAAAAATACTGAAGAAATATCAAATTCGTTTGTTTCAATACGTGACACGATGGCATTGTGAGGTGCGACCACCGTACCAATTTGAGTAATCCTCGTGGCGATCAAATTTTGTTGTATTACTTCGTTATTGTTGGCGTTTAAAACATTGCCAAACTTTTTTATCCACTCTCCTTGCAGCGGATAACGCAACGGCAGCGACGGTTGCTCGGTATTATTGAAATCCAGATCACTGAAACTCGTATGATTGATATAAACATCTTTTTTCTGGCGATTGCCACTCAGTACAGAGTAATCTTTTTGTTCTACTTTGAAAGTTAGAGTAAAAGCACGACTGTCTTCCATTGTGCGTTTTATATAGACTAAATAATCTCCTGGTAGGGTTTCTAAGCTCAATCCAACTAGTATTTGCCAGCGATTCGCGTGTTCTATGATAACCGGTTCCCGAGTACCGTATCGTACTTGAGGCAATTGTGAGGATTTTTTATCGATGAGTAATTCAATTAAACCGCCTGGGTAGTTAAATTGAGCGTGAGCGTTTTGGTAAGAGCAAATTACCAATATGCAAATTATCGATGTTTTCGATAATGAAAAATATAAGTTTTGTATCGTTTGAATAATTAGAAGATTCATCGAGTAATCTCCAATACCTCGCAATGTAACTTACCTTCACTGAGTTGCACATCAATTTTGTCTCCTTGCGCAAGCTGATTACTCTGGCGTAATACAGTTTCCTTTGCGTCGCGAGCAATGGAAAAGCCTCTATCTAGAGTAGCTAGCGGGTTAACCAAATTAAGCTGTTCGGCCATAGAATCAAATTTTTGCTGCGCCTGTCGAATTTGCGATCGGCCGCCTCGCTTTAGGTGCTGACCTAATCTTCGGACCTCATGTTGTGCTAGGGTAATTCGTTTATCCGGTTGTTGAAATATTAAGCGCTGATTAATGAAAGACTGCTTGTCCAATCTGCTTTTTTGCTGAGTTAATGTGGCGTGCATTAAACGTTTCGTTAGGGCAACGGTATCCGTACGCTTACCGTCAAGTTTTTGTTTAGGGTGCTCCAGGCGTCGGGCGGCAGTGTCCACATTTTGACTTAAGCGTTGCAGCAGTCGTTCTATACTTCGCGGTAATCGAAACGCCATGCTTTGTAATTGACCAAGCAATTGAGAGGTGTCCGGACTCAGTATTTCCGCCGCCGCGGTTGGAGTAGGGGCTCTAAGATCCGCGACTAAATCACAAATTGTAATATCCACCTCGTGGCCAACACCGCTAACAATGGGAATGGGGCAGTCTGCGATATCCTGTGCTAATTGCTCATCATTAAAACACCACAAATCTTCCATGGAGCCTCCGCCACGAGTTATCACAATGACATCGCAGCGTTGGTGTTGTTCTGCGTCGGCCAACGCGGATCTAATCGAGTCGGCGGCGCTTTCTCCTTGTACTACCGCTGGGTAAATAGTTACTGGTAAGCCCGGGCAACGGCGTTTAAAGGTGCTAATAATGTCACGCACCGCTGCACCACTTGGGGATGTAATAATACCAATGTGCTTGGCGAATGTAGGTATTGCTTGTTTTCGTGTTTGATCAAATACTCCTAATTTATTAAGTTTGGCTTTTAGCTCTTCGAATCGCCGTTGCAGCAAACCCTCACCCGCGTCTTCAATGTTTTGAACTATGCATTGCAGATCACCGCGCGCAGTATAAACGGATATTTTCGCCCTTACTCTTACTAAATCTCCCGCGGTTGGTTTGTAACGACTGAGGCTGGCACGACCACGAAACATAGCGCAACGCAACTGCGATTGATCGTCTTTGAGAGTAAAATAGAAATGGCCTGACGCTGGTTTGCTTAGCGAGGACAACTCGCCCTCAACCCAAATTTCTGGATAACTGCGTTCCATCAGTGAACGCATTTCGTTCGCGAGATCGCTGACCTGATAAATTACCTTCGATTGACTCATTGTTGGCTTGTGTCTGCACTGAATTATTGCCCGTGATAATAGTATAAAAATTTAAAAATATTGTCTTTTTCGTCTAAATTTAGCCCGTTGTATATCCGAATTCGGTGGGGTTGGTTATAATTCGGTCGGCAACGACGGTTAGTCTCCATGGTGACGATAGGTTGTGAACCCAGTCAGGCCCGGAAGGGAGCAGCTGTAGCGATTGATTCGGGTGCTGTGATCAGGTTTCCGTCGTTGCTTTTTATTCGCGGCAGCCTAAGCTGCCCGCGCTGAAGGCTCTTTATTCTTGGTGGCTTTGTCCGCCTGGGCTGAAGGCTCTTTATATTTGACGACCTCGGTCGTCTACGCTGAAGGCTCTTTATATTTGACGACCTCGGTCGTCTACGCTGAGGGCTCTTTATTCTTGGCGGCTTTGGCCGCCTGGGCTGAAGGCTCTTTATATTTGACGATCTCGGTCGTCTACGCTGAAGGCTCTTTATATTTGACGATCTCGGTCGTCTACGCTGAAGGCTCTTATTCGTATCGATCTTGATCGGCTGGGCTGAAGGCTCTTTACTACTAGCGAAATAGCAGATTTAATTGTCTTCACTGAATACTTTTCTGATAATTTACATCACATAAATAATGTAAATTATTGTTTTATATATCATATTTTTCTTAACTTGAAATTGGTTCTTATAATTTAAATGGCGTATCTTGCACTTGCTCGTAAATGGCGGCCTAAAGCTTTCTCTGAGGTTGTTGGGCAGACCCATGTGGTGCAGGCGCTTTCTAATGCCTTGGATTCTGGACGAATTCATCACGCCTTTTTATTCACGGGTACGCGCGGGGTAGGTAAAACAACCTTGGCGCGGATTTTCGCTAAATCCTTAAATTGTGAAAATGGCACCAGTGCTGAACCTTGCCAAACCTGTGGTACCTGTACGTCAATTGACGAAGGTCGCTATGTCGATCTTATCGAGGTAGATGCGGCTTCACGCACCAAGGTAGACGATACTCGCGAGTTATTAGAAAATGTTCAATATGCGGCCACCATGGGTAAATTCAAAGTTTACCTAATCGACGAAGTACATATGCTTTCCGGTCATAGTTTCAACGCATTATTGAAAACGTTGGAAGAACCACCTGAGCACGTGAAGTTTTTATTTGCGACAACTGACCCACAAAAATTACCCGTAACCGTGGTGTCTCGTTGCTTGCAATTCAATCTTCGAGCTATGCGTCCAGAACAAGTTGAGAATCAATTGGTCAAAATCCTTAGTAGTGAGGGCATAGAGTTTGATCAAGCCGCGTTACATGCCATTGCTAAGGCTGCGGATGGAAGTATGCGTGATGGTTTGAGTTTGCTTGATCAAGCGATAGCTCAAGGCGGTGGCGCTGTTAAATTAACGGATGTAGAAAGTATGCTCGGCACGATTAAGGCAGAGCATAGTGAGGCGCTTCTTGAGAGCCTAGCAAATCAAGATGTTGATTCAATACTGCAAATCGTTGCTGATATGGCCGATAATGCAGTAGATTTTTCCATGGCGATCGACGACGTGCTGCTGCATCTCTACCATGTGTCTATGGCACAATTAGCACCGAACTCCTACGCCAGCAGCGATGGAAATTCTGCGGTCGTCAGTAAGGTGGCTGAGAAGGTCGATGCCGAGACTATTCAACTGTATTATCAAATTGCATTGATTGGAAAACGCGATATTGCACTCGCCCCCAGTTCGCGCGTAGGTTTTGAGATGTCCCTATTGCGTATGCTTGCCTTTGAACCAAGCCAAACAAATACGGCAAACTTAAGCAATAAGAGTATGGCAAACCCTCAAGCTGCAAGTGCTGAGTCAACGGTGGTGCCAACTAATCCTGCGGTCGAAGTATCCGCGACGGTGCCTGAGAATAATCCCGCAGTCTCAGCAAATGTCGAGCCGACAATACCAGTCCCGGATATTGCTTCTCACGCTCCACGAGTCGAGGAATCAGCAGTCACTGCTACTAGTTCTATTGCCATTACCTTGGCGGGGAATAACGAATGGGGTGAATTAATTGAGCAAACATCCCTAGTGGGTTTGTCAAAAGAGTTGGCTATAAATTGTGCCTGTGAACGCCTTAGTGATGAAACCATTCAGCTTTGCTTAGCACCGCAACTACAACATCTGTACAAAGACGAACGCAAAAACGATATTCAAGACGCTCTGCGTGCATTTAAAAACACGCAACTAACGGTTGAGCTTGATATCGAGAACAGCGACAAAGAGACTCCTGCCGAATGTTTGGCACGCCTCGGTCATGAGCAATACGAGCAAACTAGGCAAGTATTGGGTGATGATCCCGTGGTGCAAGCATTGCAATCTGAGTTTGGTGCTACCATGAATGAACAGTCTATTAAACCGGCTTAATTGGCCTCATCTCTGCAATTGAAAACTAAAATAACGACAATCTAAAACTACTATTATGATGAAAGGCGGACTTGGCAATATGATGAAGCAGGCGCAAGCCATGCAAGAAAATATGCAAAAAGCACAGGAAGAGCTTGCGAATATCGAAATCGTGGGTGAATCTGGTGGAGGCATGGTTAAACTAACCATGACGTGTCGGCATGATGTTAAACAGGTGATCATCGACCCCGAACTATTGGGTGATGTTGAAGATAAAGAAATTATTGAAGACTTAGTGGCAGCGGCAATGAATGATGCGGTGCGCAAAGTCGAGAAAACCACGCAAGAAAAGATGGCAGGTCTTACTGGTGGTTTAAATATCCCTGGCATGAAACTGCCATTTTAGTTAAGTTTTAATTAGCAATTGAAACTCGGTGCTTGTCTAAGCAAATATGGCAAATTCTAATGCAATAGATGAGCTGAAAGAAGCGCTCAAAGCGTTGCCTGGAGTTGGCCCTAAGAATGCGCAGCGGATGGCGTTTTATTTGATGGAGCGTGATCGCGAAGGAGCGCAAAAAATTGCAAAAGCCTTAACTCAGGCGCTTGATAAAGTGGTTAGCTGCCAACGCTGTAATACGTTTTGTGAGGACACTCTTTGCGCGATTTGTGCTTCTGAAAAACGTGACAAAGCGCTTTTATGTGTAGTTGAAACCCCTGCTGATTTACAGGCAGTTGAACAGATGGGTGCTTATACAGGCTTGTACTTTGTATTAATGGGTAAGCTGTCTCCATTAGAAGGGGTAGGGCCAGATAAATTGGCGTTTAAGAGGTTGAACGACTTGGTTGCCAATAATGATATTCGAGAAGTAGTCATCGCCACCAATATTACTGCCGAAGGTGAAACTACTGCGGACTACACACAGCAAATGCTTGCGCCCTACGATTTAAAGATCACTCGACTCGCTCGTGGCGTGCCAGTGGGCGGGGAGCTAGAATACATGGATCAACGCACCCTAGCTGCGGCATTTAAAGATCGTCGAAGTTCCTAACCAAGAATTCCAAATTCAAACAGTAACTCATTTTAAAAGCGCATCAATTTTAGCCGCGCAAATAAAATCATTTTCAGTAACACCTTTAACGGTATGAGTGCTATAACTAACCTCACAGCGGTTGTAAGTGACCTTCATGTTTGGATGATGGTCTTGTGCCTCGGCAATAGCAGCAACCCTATTTACAAAATCTATGGTCTGTTGATAGTTTTCAAATGAATAGGTTCTATTTAATTGTTGTTGCGATGGATCAACTTGCCACTTCGGCGTATGAATGAGACATTTTTCAATTTCATGGCTATTCATAGGTGCTTCGTTTTTAGAATAATCACGACACTGTTTATTGAGCAGTGAGTTCATAGTATCCTCGAGAGTATTGAATGTGTTTATTTCATTGGGCGTTGTTCCATTGGCAACTCACTATATCATTTGTAAGGAAATGGCCTGACGCCATTTGAGGAGAATAGCTTTGCCACAACATCATAATGCCTGGGTCTGGATGGATCTAGAAATGACGGGCCTAGAGCCCAAAAAAGATAGGATTATCGAAATGGCCACCATCATTACTGATGGCGATTTACGCACTATCGCTGAAGGTCCCGTAATTGTGATTCATCAGGATCAAGAGTTGCTGGATGGTATGGATGAGTGGAATACCAAAACTCATTCTAAAACTGGTTTGGTTCACAAAGTTAAAGCAAGTAGGGTGACCGAACGCCAGGCTGAAATAGAAACCTTAGACTTTCTTCAACGTCATACTCTGAAAAATCGTGCGCCCCTATGTGGTAATAGTATTTGTCAGGACCGTCGGTTTCTGTATAAATATATGCCAGAGCTCAGTGATTGGCTGCATTACCGAAATATCGATGTAAGCTCATTTAAAGAAGTGGCAAGACAATGGTCGCCGAGTATTTTAACCGGCTTTGAAAAGCGGGCCACGCATCAGGCGTTGGAGGATATCAAAGAGTCGATCGAGGAGTTACGTTACTATCGTAATAATTTGATTCAATTAGATATGAATTAGACCTTTCATGCCAGATAGATATCCGATCAGATATAATTTGAATAATAAATTTTAACAACAGAAATTAACGACTAAACAAATAAACATAAGAGAACGAATATGCTTGGACAAATGATGAATGAGCAGTTAACGATCACGTCGTTGATGCGTCATGGGAGATCGGTTAATGGAGATGCTGAAATTGTTTCCGTTACACACGACGATACGCGTCATCGTTATACTTTGCGCGAGTGCTTTGATCGAGCTGCGCAATTAGCTAATGCGTTAAAAGAACTTGGTTTACAAGATGGTGAGACGATTGGCACATTAGCTTGGAACGATTATCGGCACATGGAGTTGTATTACGGGATTGCTTGTTATGGCGCCGTTTGTCACACGATTAACCCACGATTATTTCCAGAGCAGCTGATCTACGTTATCAATCATGCTGAAGATCAATACTTAATGGTTGATCCAATGTTTGTGCCATTAATTGAAGCCATTGCTCCACAACTGACAAGCGTTAAAGGTGTTGTCGTATTAGGTGGTGAAGACTGCATTCCAGATAACAGCATGGACAACATACTCTGTTATGAGACATTATTAGAGGGCCAAAGTAGTGACTATGATTGGCCTGAGCTGGCCGAAAACACGGCTTGTTCGCTTTGTTATACCTCTGGTACCACCGGTCATCCAAAAGGGGTTTTGTATTCGCACCGAGCATTAGTATTGCAATCCTATGCGTGTTGCCTAGGAGATGGCATGGGTTTAAGTGCTTATGATTCGGCTTTGCCGATTGTTCCTATGTTTCATGTAAATGCTTGGAACATGCCTTACTCAGCCGCGCTAGCTGGTTTTAAGATGGTGTTACCAGGCTCTAAAATGGGTGATGGTGAAACGCTTCAACAACTGATCGAAGAAGAGAACGTGACCTACTCAGTGGGTGTGCCTACCGTTTGGCTGTCATTGCTAAATTATCTGGCCGAAAGTGGTAAGGGGTTAGGTAAATTAAAACGTATTGGTGTTGGTGGTTCAGCGTGCCCACTCAGTATTATGCACAGCTTTGAGAAAAACTATGGCGTCACTACAACCACCGGATGGGGTATGACTGAAATGGCGCCTTTAGGCACCTTCAACCTGCTAAAGAAACCCAGAGAAGAATACAGCGACGAAGAGTACGACGCCCTGCGCGTGCGAGCAGGCCGCCCCGTGTTTGGTGTTAGCATGAAGATTGTTGACGAACAGGACAACGAATTGCCTTGGGATGGCGTCGCTTATGGCGCATTAAAAGTACGAGGCCCGTGGGTGATTGACCGTTATTTTAAACATGACGAGTCTGCCCTCGATGAAAACGGTTGGTTTGACACCGGTGATGTGGCGGTAATCGATCCAACAGGTAATATGGCTATTACCGATCGAACCAAAGACGTGATTAAATCGGGTGGTGAATGGATTTCATCCATTGACCTAGAAAACTGCGCAATGGGGCACGACTCTGTTGCTGAAGCAGCGGTTATTGGGATTGCCCACCCTAAATGGGATGAGCGACCCTTATTGGTTGTGGTAAAAGTGCCAGAAACCGATGTTCAAGGCGCAGACATTCTCGATTTCATGAAAGGTAAGGTTGCCACTTGGTGGTTACCAAATGAAGTGACATTTGTGGATGAGCTACCGCATACCGCCACTGGTAAGGTACATAAGTTAAAATTGCGAGAGCAGTTTAGTGATTATTCCTTCGCGGAATAAGTACAGTTAATACACTAATTCAACCAGCCACGACCAATAATCAGGTGTTCGAGTTCCGCCCCTAGCATACGGGCAGCGGTGTGGGTGAGGTGATTGTCGTCGTAGTAGAAAAGCTGACTATCATCGTGGGTATAACATTCATCCGATGTGCTGGAACAGAGCTTATCTGCCGGATAAACCCGTATTAAATTTGGGTGTTCGCCGAGTGAATCATAGAGTTGATAGGCTGCTTGACTGCGCTCTAGAAAGCGCGCTTTACTGGTGGTTAGGGCTAAGTTCTCAAACGCATCTAACTTGCGTCCGTAAGAAACCTTATCCAGTTCTTGTTTTATTCTATTGGGAACGTTCCAGCCAATCTCCGGAATTGGGTAAATCAGCACTACTTTTTGTTGATTTTCCAGTAATTCGTTTATGGTAGTTTTTAATGCCTTGGTTACCCCCGAGATATCGGCAACGGGATTACTTTTCGTAGTTAAGAGTAATTCGAAACCAGGTTCAATATTGCCTTGATGATCATCAAAACGTTGGCCTTGGAGATACAAAGTCCAGCGAGCACTGAAAACCACAATACTGTCTTTATACGATTTTATGGAACTTAACCTTAGTTGGTTCAGCTGCTCGTTGCAGCGCTCGTGCAGTTTGCCGTCATCGTAACGAATAATGCCTTTTAACAGAGGGCATCCACTTTCGATTACTTGTGCGTAGTTAGCGTTATTGCGTTCCGCAATTACCCGTAGATTTGACGTTAGTACATCGGCATGACTATCGCCCACGTTGATTATGGTTGGGCGCTCTGAATATGATCCATAATTTCCATTGGGGACCGTACGCAGTGTTGCATTTTCAAATAACGCTGCTACTGCACCTAAACGAAATGATGCTCCATCTTTCTTAATGATATAAACCTGTGCCCCAATAATAATCACGGCACAGGGAATTAGTATGGACGCGAATCGTTTAAGACCCAAGCGCCGTCTATTTCGAAAAGGCTTCTCTATGAATAAGTACGAGAGTATTGCGGCCCCGAATGACAATATAACGACTATCAGTTTGTCGAAATTATCCAGCAATAGACCTTGAATCCGGGCAAATGCAAACAGCGGAAAATGCCATAAATAAAGACTGTAAGAAATTAACCCAATGCTGCTCAGATAGGGTGTGCAAAGCCAGCCAGTTACTAATTCACCGGGTCTAGCAAAACGAATCACGAGGGCACAACCTAATACTGGCAATGCGGTTAGAAGTGAGGGGTGCGGTGTATTGTTGTTGAACAAAAACAGCGATCCCACAATCAATGCTAATCCAAGTTTAGCTAATCGATCCTTGGAAGATTGTGAGAATCCCCGTGCTTTAAAGACTGGCTGAAAATGCGCATTGCTTCGAGCTAACTCTCCACAGGCAATTAAGGCGCCAATCAACATCTCCCAGCCTCTTGAGGGCAACAAGAAAAAATTGGCATCACTGAATAACTGACTGCCAATCTGCGCGGTCGCCAGCGAAGCAAAAAAGAGTATTGCCAACAGCGGAGTTAGAAGCGGTTTGACAAACCGCCACAACAGTAATAGCAAAATCGGAAAGATTAAATAAAATTGTTCTTCTATAGAAAGCGACCAAGTGTGCAGAAAAGGTTTAAGCAAACTAGGTTCGGCTGTATAGCTATCTTCTTGCCAAAATAAAAAATTGGAACCGAACCCTAGTGACGCTAATAGTGACCACGCATACTCTTTAAGGGCCTTGGGTAACAATACCAACCATGCAATGGGTATTGAAGCCAGCATTACAGCAAATAAAGCGGGCAATATGCGTCGAGCCCGACGCTCATAAAACGTAGCAAAACTAAAAGAATCGCTGGCTAGTTCGCGCAGTAATATAAGGCTGATTAAATAACCGGAAATAACGAAAAACACATCCACACCGATGTATCCACCGGTCAAGAGCTTCTCACCGCCAATATTAAATTGCGCGTGGTAAAGCACGACTGCCAGCACAGCTATGGCGCGCAAACCGTCTATTTCTGGGCGATATTTTAAGCTCGACAATTGGATTCTTGTTCTAGGATAGGTGGGTCGACTTACATTTTGGATTAGGTAGTAAGTTTAAACACTTTTTGGAAAATTCTTGAGCATTTAATATCATTTAAAGTGAGAAAAAAAGCGATCAAAGCCTTGAACTGGATAATTAAATCCCCATAATCTCCGCATAATTTTACCGCTTATTCGAAACCATCATGACCAAGCATAAAAATAAAGAATCTGATCACGAAGAGAATAGTAATCAGGCTGAAAAAGATACGACATGCAGCGCTGAACAAAGCGCTGATGAAGAGAACAATTCGAGTGCCGAGGCCCAAAATAAAGAGCCTAATACGGATGCCGATGTTGATGCTAATGCAGAGTTAAAGGATGCAAATAGTGATGATGCAGATGCAGAGACTGAATTAGCGGCGGCTCACGCTGAAATCGCTAAGCTAAAAGATGCATTTTTAAGAGCCAAGGCTGAAGAAGATAATATTCGTCGTCGCTCTGAGAAAGAAGTTGCCAATAGCCGTAAGTTTGCGGTAGAGGGCTTTTCTAAGGAATTGCTTAATGTTTATGACAGCTTAAAGTTAGCGTGTGCGGTCGATTTGCCTGATGATGCTGATGACTCTATAAAAAGTATTCATGAAGGCGTACAGATCACTTTAAAACAATTGGATACCGCTTTCTCTCGTTTTGCCGTTAAGGAAATATTGCCTGATACGGGCGACAAGTTGGACCCAAACTTACATCAAGCTATGAGTATGGTTGAATCCGATGAGGTTGAATCAGGCTGTATCCTTAACGTTATTCAGTCGGGGTTTGAATTGCATGAGCGATTACTTAGACCTGCGATGGTTGTTGTAGCAAAGTAAGTCATGGCTGCTTGGGAAGCAAATTGTAAAAAGCAGCTACATAATTAATAGATAGTCGTTTAGAAACTAAAAAATAACAAAAGTACCGCTCGGCGGTTGAAATAATCACCAAAATCCCCAAAAAGGGGATAGATGAATTTTTATAAGAGGTAATACACAAATGGGCAAAATTATTGGAATCGACTTGGGTACCACGAACTCATGCGTAGCGGTAATGGATGGCGACAAAGCGCGCGTTATCGAAAATAGCGAGGGCGATCGCACCACCCCTTCATATGTCGCATTTGCTGATGACGGCGAAGTATTGGTCGGTCAACCAGCAAAGCGTCAGTCGGTGACTAATCCGACCAATACATTGTATGCGGTCAAGCGATTAATCGGTCGCAAGTTTGATGAAAAAGTCGTGCAACGAGATGTTGAACTAATGCCTTATAAAATTGTTAAGGCTAAAAACGGTGATGCATGGGTACAAGCTAACGGCAAGGATATGGCTGCACCAGAAGTGTCAGCACGCATATTGCAAAAAATGAAAACCACTGCAGAAGAATTTCTGGGTGAAGAAGTCACTGAAGCCGTGGTAACTGTGCCAGCCTACTTTAATGACGCACAGCGCCAAGCAACCAAAGACGCCGGAAAAATTGCCGGACTGGATGTGAAACGCATTATTAATGAGCCTACTGCTGCTGCACTTGCGTATGGTATGGATCAAAAAACCGGCGACCGTAAACTAGCGGTCTACGATTTGGGTGGCGGTACCTTTGACGTTTCGATTATTGAAATCGCCGATATTGATGGTGAACATCAGTTTGAGGTTCTATCCACTAATGGTGATACTTTTTTGGGTGGTGAAGACTTTGATAATCGTATTATTGAATATCTGGCCGATGAGTTTAAGAAAGATCAATCAATTGATCTGAAAGGTGATGCTTTAGCAATGCAACGTCTAAAAGACGCGGCTGAGAAAGCGAAGATTGAATTGTCGTCTAGTTCACAAACAGAAGTAAATTTACCGTACATTACGGCGGATGCCACGGGGCCTAAGCATTTAGTATTAAAACTAACTCGAGCTAAATTAGAATCCTTAGTCGATGATTTGATTGGCCGTACCATAGAACCGTGCAAAATTGCCTTGAAAGACGCCGGGCTATCCGCCAGTGACATTGAAGATGTCATTCTAGTGGGTGGACAAACGCGCATGCCTAAGGTGCAAGAAGCCGTTCAAGACTTCTTTGGCAAAGAGGCGAGGCGAGATGTAAACCCCGATGAAGCGGTGGCCATGGGTGCCGCTATTCAAGGTGGCGTATTGGGTGGTGATGTAAAAGACGTATTATTATTGGATGTGACTCCATTAACCCTAGGTATCGAAACAATGGGTGGAGTACGCACGGCACTGATAGATAAAAACACCACGATTCCAACTAATGCTAGCCAAGTGTTTTCGACCGCTGAAGACAATCAAAATGCAGTTACTATTCATGTGTTGCAAGGTGAGCGAGAGATGGCGGCAGGTAATAAATCATTAGGTCGGTTCGATTTAACGGATATTCCTCCCGCTATGCGTGGCACACCGCAAATTGAAGTAACTTTTGATATTGATGCCAATGGCATTATGCACGTGTCAGCAAAAGATAAAGCGACTGGCAAAGAGAATAAGATTGTCATTAAATCCAGT
>CAZJWW010000018.1:0-1021 GCA_964549895.1 uncultured Gammaproteobacteria bacterium | reverse complement strand
GGTCTTAGCGAAGAAGAGATCGAAGCAATGGTTGCTGACGCCGAAGCCCACGCTGAAGAAGACGCGAAAGCCAAAGCCTTGGTCGATGCACGAAACCAAGCTGAGTCCTTGGTCAATGGTGTTAAGAAAAGTATGGAAGACGGTGCTGATGTATTGGACGACGGTGAGAAAGAAGCAATTGAAGCTGGTATTACAGACCTTGAAGAGTCACTAAAAAGTGAAGACGTTGATGACATTAACGCCAAGTCTGAGGCTTTGATGCAAGTTAGCCATAAACTGGCTGAAAAGATGTACGCTCAAGGTCAAGAAGGTGCAGCGGGAGCTGAACAGCAAGAAAGTCCTCAAGACGACAATGTCGTTGATGCAGAATTTGAAGACGTAACTGACGAAGACGATACCAAAGACGCCTAGTTGAGATTCTGTGGTGGTGGGCTAACTGCCTGCCGCTGCGTTTTTCTTTCTCACGGTTTCCACAGCTTATAAATTCACGGCTTATAATTCCACAGCTTTGGATTTTAACATCAATCAATACAATAACTTACAATAATGTCTAAACGCGATTACTACGAAGTATTGGGTGTTAGTAAATCAGTCAACGAGGCTGATTTAAAGAAAGCCTATCGTCGTTTGGCAATGAAACATCACCCTGATCGCAATCCGGGTGATACCGAATCAGAGACTAAGTTTAAGGAAGCCAAAGAAGCCTATGACGTGTTATCCGATGCTGAAAAGCGCAGTACTTATGATCAGTTTGGTCATGCTGCCTTTGAACAGGGTATGGGCGGTGGCGGATTCGGCGGTGCTGGGGCCGGTGGTTTTGGCGATATCTTCGGAGATATGTTTGGCGATATTTTTGGTGGTGGCGGTGGTGGAGCTCGGCAACGTCAAAGACGCGGCTCAGATTTACGCTATAACCTTGACCTGACTTTAGAACAAGCGGTGCATGGTACCGAGACGAACATCACCGTTCCTCGCATGTCCGCCTGTAAAACCTGCAACGGCTCTGGAGCGAAAAAGGGCA
>CAZJWW010000017.1:0-27821 GCA_964549895.1 uncultured Gammaproteobacteria bacterium | reverse complement strand
AACATAACGATGTTGTTTGGCTGAATTTTCAACAAGCGCAAGCTAAAGTATTTTCTTGGTCTAACCGCTTGGCCATTCAGGCATTGTCCAACTAGCATCTCTATATTGACCTACTATGGGAACCGCTGAAAAAAATTTAAATATAGAAAAGGATGTTTCTCTGCAGCCATTTAATACCATGGCAGTGACCGCTTATGCCCAGTCTTTGGTAATGATTGAGCATGTGTCACAACTTAAAGCGGCGTTAGTATGGGCCGAGCAACGAGATTTGTCTGTCTTGGTGTTGGGAGAAGGCAGTAACACCATCTTTCAGTCCGACTATTCAGGTTTAGTGATTCTGAATCGCATCAAGGGTATTGAAATATTAAGTGAGTCGGAAGCTTCAGTTTTATTGAAGGTCGGCGCGGGTGTAAACTGGCATCAATTAGTTGAGCATACGGTGAATCAGGCTTGGTCGGGCCTGGAAAACCTTGCTCTAATACCAGGTTTGGTAGGGGCAGCACCAATTCAAAATATTGGTGCTTATGGAGTTGAAATTAGTCGCTCGCTACGGACCGTTGAATATATCGATATTGAATCAAAAAACGAATATCAATTGACCAATAATGAATGTCAATTCTCCTATAGAGATAGTATTTTCAAACGCAAGTTATTAGATAAAACCGCCATCACGGCTGTGACCATAGAGTTGCAGAAAGGCGGCGATTTAAATTTGAGTTATCCGGCGTTACAGACCTATTTGGATCAGAAGAATATCGAATCACCTAAGCAATTAGATGTATTTAGGGCTGTCTGTGAGATCCGTCGCCGCAAATTGCCAGTGCCCGAAACGATACCAAATGCAGGGAGTTTTTTTAAAAATCCTTTCGTAACCGACGACAAACTAGCAAAAATAAAAGAAGAGTTTCCAGAAATAGTGAGTTTTAAGGTAGAGGGTGGGCATAAACTAGCGGCGGCATGGTTAATTGACCACGCTGGCTGGAAACAGCAGCAAATTGATGGCGTGAGCGTACATCAAGAGCAGGCTTTGGTGATTGTTAATCCGCTTCGCCTTAGCGGTGAAAGCATAGTTAACTTGGCGCGACGCATCCAGAGTGATATAAAGGTTAGGTACAGGGTGGAGCTAGAAATAGAGCCGCGTTTGATTTGACTCACTTCGAGCGGCGTGACTGTTAAGATTTTGTAATGCTTGAACCGTCTTAAAACTGGTCCTTACTAATATTAAATGGGTAATGTGTAGTATTCCTGTAGCAATTAATGGCGATTTATCGCGACCTTCTTACCGTAGATATCAATACTGTAAAGTGAAAGCTCGCATTGTTGCCGCGAACCTTGATTAGGCAGCAGCATGAATAATCCTTCTTTCAGCAGTGATGGCACCACCAATAGCGTCAGCTCGTACTATGTCTCCTACTATGTCTTGAACATTAAATCCAAATATTTAATGTTCATAACGTCGACTTTGATGTTACTAGCCTCAATAGTGCCAGTCGCCACTGCACAAAGCGATGCCAATAGTCAGCCAGTAGATGCCAGCCAGAAACAGTCGGCGAGCTGGGAACTCGAAACTTCTGAGGCGTCAGAAATAGAGATAGATAGGGTTACCGAAGTGGCGGCCGATACTGAACTTAAAGTTGTGAGTCCTGATACCGCGCTTAAGGCTGTTAACCCGGATGAAACAACGCTCAAGGCTGTTAACCCAGATGAAACCGCGCTCAAGGCTGTTAGTTCCGAGCCCACGGCTGCGGTTAACAACAATAACGAACTAATAGTGATCCAGAACATCGCAGCTCAAGGTGCCCGAGCATCACTCAATATAGACCCGCAACTTAGAGCTGATCTCGATGCCCAATACAATCGAGTACAAAAAAACAAAGAAACTGCCGATGCTTTCAGTGAATCACTAGGTGAAGATTACCTAAGTTATGGTTTATTACTGAAGCGAGCGGGGCGCTTGGATGAGGCTAGAGATGTTTTGGTAGATGCTGCGCATATAAGTAAAATTAATAATGGATTAAATGCAGTAGAACAACGGCCTTATTTGGCTGCTTTGTTTGATATTCATATGTTGCAAGATAATACCGAAGATGCAGACAAGGCTCTTCAACGTATTATTTGGCTAGAACGCGAGAACCCCAAAGTACGCGACGATTTATCTTATTCTCTAGCGCTGCGATTGGGTAATCGATATTTGGATCAGTTTTTGTATAGACCGGTAGCCGGTAAAGAGTCGCTGCTTAGTTTATCTCAGGCCGATCTCTATTTTAATTACGTTTTACGTCGGTATGGCAGCAATCCAATAAACGAACTCAAACTACCTTATGGCGAACTAGCTTTGGTGAATTTTTGGCGATCGAAAGTTACGAGTTCGACTTCTGGTTCGGCAAATTTTTCTGTTTTTTCAGGCCGAAATAGTGCGCTTGGTCAATTTCCGAATAGGGGTGGTAGACAATTTAACAATGTGGTTTCGCCCTCAGGAGGCGTGTTCTTCGCGCGCGCGGAGTTTTATTTAAAGCGCTACTTAGCACGAGCTCGTACTGAAGGTACACCACAGACGGTGGTTAAGGCGATATTGAATTTGGGCGATATAAATTTAATGTTTGAACGTCGTACCGTCGCCTCAGAATATTATAAATTGGCATGGGCAGAGTCTTTAAAACTTGCACCAGGTGACCCTTTTCTGGAAACGTTTGACCGACCTGTTGCTTTGCCTGATTTTGAGTACGCTCTTGAACGCAAGCATGTAGTAAAAGGAGATCAAGCGCTGCTGGTGCCGATGAAATTTAAAGTCGATCAGTTTGGCAGAGTCGGTGATATACAGCCAATTACCGAAGCAAATAAAAATTTCCCTTATTTCAGTGAAGCCAAAAGAGCTGTAAGAAGAATTATTTATCGTCCTATTATACAAGACGGCAAATTAGTCGCGACTGGCATTGTTAGTGACAAAGTTTTAGTGCAAATAAAAAGTCTTGTAGAAGACCCTAATGCGGTTGCCCCTGCGGCCTCAAAACAGGTGCCGCTTGAAACAAGTGCGAATGACAGTGATGAAGCTGATACCGTCCGGGACCCGAGTACTTGAGTACACAATATATAAATATTGTTTACGCACTATTTAAGAACTATCTACTCTACAACAATTTTTGTTAATTAGTTGTCTATTACAGCATTACTTGGAGAATACAATTGTATACGCGCCCATCACCAGCCAAATTAACTGGAAGCCTTATTAGGAAATACTGTTCTGCAGATTTTGCCAGAGCATTGCGACTTTCGTTGTCACTGTGCGTCATGTTGTTGTTTGCGGCTTGTCAAACTCCCGCTCCAACACCACCTTCGCCACCAAGTGGTGGACAAACACCATCACCTCCCAGCCCACCGCCTTCTGGTGGTCAGCAATCTCAATCTGAAGGTGAATCTGATGAACAGACTGACAGTAAAGGTCAAGAAGGTGAAGGTCAGGAAGAAACTGCCAGCGGTGAGCAAACCGATGGCGAGCAATCTGATAAGCAAGGTGAAGGCGAACAAGACGATAACGAAGGTCAAGCGGACAACGGGAATCCTCCACCAGAGTGGGAAGATACCGATGGAACCGAAGGTGAAGAAGGCTTAGACGAAGGCGGCGTCACTTTTGAAGAACCTGAGTCCGGTGGTGGCGGTTTCGACGAACCACAATTTGAAGAATCGGGTGGTTTATCCGAACAAGAATTAGAGGATCTTGAGGCAGAGTTAGAAGAAAGCCTAGGAGATTTTGATGAAGATATTCAACGCGAGCAAACCTATGCTGAAGAGCGTGCCAATCAACAGGCGGGAGAAGAAGCTATTGGTGGTATTGGTGAATTCGAGACTTACTCTGAAGAAGAAGATGGCGAAGGAGAGGGCCGCCCCGCGCCGACCGTAGCCAGTTCGAGTGAAGGCTCGGAAGACGCTGGGGAATCAGTTTCTTCGCAAAGTAGTGAGGGCGGTGCTAGTGGGCAGGGTGGCGAAAAACGTCAGGGGACTGATCCAGCGCAAGACTCAGCCGCTCAAGAAGAAGCTAAAGAACAGGAACCGGACAGACCTGACTTGCGTAAGAATGATGATATTGTGGCGCGCCAGATTAGAGAGGCTGCCGAAGCTGAAACTGACCCTGTATTGAAAGAAAAATTATGGGAAGAATATTACAACTACAAAGGTCAATAGAGGTATGAATGATTATATTAGAGTCTGGGAAGTATAAATATTTGCAACATGGATACTTTATCTCATGACTTTTTAATAAACGATTTATATAAAAAGATATTTAACGGTTTAATCGGTCAGAGGTAGGGCCACTATTGTATGAGGTATATCAACAGACAGCTTTTGTCTTCAATTTCAGCGCAGCGCTCCAGAGCATTGCTAAGTATTTTATTGATGGCACTAACGCTAAGTGCGTGCACGAAATTTGAATATCATGAGACCAAGGTGGTTGATATTGAAAAAATTGATGCGGCTCAGGAAGCGCTAATTAGTGAAGATGAATTGCTTGATGTTGGGATTGTTCTGCTCGATTCTGGAGTAGATGTATTAGATGACGTCAGCGCTGCCTATGCGAGCGTGCGGCAGAGTGAGGCAGTATGGTTTTCCAGCCAACTAAAAGATACCTTAGAAACCAGCAATGCATGGGGTATCGTACGCACTGTTCCCAGTGGCGACCCTATTGTTGACGTTGTAGTGACTGGTAAATTGCTGGAATCCAATGGCGAAGTTGTTAGTATCCAAGCAACCGTGCGAGATTCTTCTGGATTAGAATGGTTCACAAAAGAGTACTTTCAGCGTGCCAGTGCGTACTCTTATAACCCGGAAGTTAAATTAAACCAAGATCCATTTCAGTCGTTATTCAATGAAATTGCCAATGATTTGTTCGATTATCAAACAACACTGACTTCGCAACAACGGTTGAACTTGCGTGCCGTTTCTAAGGTTCGGTTTGCGAGAGATTTTGTACCAGATGCATTTGACGACTTCGTTGTGGAGAACAAAAACGGCATTATAGAATTACAGCGGATTCCCGCCAGTAATGATCCAATGATGCAACGCATCGACGCTATTCAAGCACGTAATGATTTGTTTCTTGACGTAGTTCAAAGCTATTACCGAGGATTTAATCAAAACATGTCTGAGCCGTATACAGAATGGCGCCGCCTTAGTTACAAAGAGGTGGTATATGAGCGCCAGATTCGAGAACAGGCACGTAAAGAGCGGATTGCCGGTATTGCAGTTATTGCAGGCGGATTAATAGCCGCAGGTAGTAATTCTCGTACTACTCGTGTGGCGGGTCAGGCAGGTGTTTTTGGTGGCGCAGCCTTGTTCAGACGCGGTTTTTTGAAAACGGATGAAGCAAAAACGCACAGCGAAACCTTGCGTGAACTGGGCAGTTCTTTAGAAGCCGAATTAGAGCCCAGTGTTGTCGACTTGCAAGATCGCAGTGTTACTTTGTCTGGAACGGTTGACGATCAATTTAAAGAATGGCGTCGTATACTTACTAGGATGTTCGAGGTAGAACAAGGTGGCGATATTGATCAGGTTATTTTTTCGGAAGCTGAAGAACTAACCACAGATTCTGTAGAAGCACCTGCTTTGTAGGGCCGTGGCGGTGTTATGAGTGATCATGATAAATTTCATGGCCAAGAGCGTGAGTCCGTTAAGGCGTCAACGATCAAACCTATACAGGCGTTAGATTTTGACGAGCCGGGCGCTCCTAACTCTGAGTCATATGTTCCTTCCCAAGCGAATCCTGCGTCGATTCCAGCAGGCTTGGCGACGGCTAAAAACGCGCCTTGGTGGCATTCACAACTCAATTTAATGATTTGTGTTTTTGGCTTGCTGGCGCTAGCCGCGGTGTTATTTGTTGCGCTAGCTCCTCCACCTAATGTCAATTCAATAGCCACTGCACCCAACACTGAGCAAGCCGCTGATAATTCACCTGCGCTACTCGAAGATGCCCCTTTTGATGAAAAACGCCTCGCGCAAGCACGCACCGATTCGCAAGACGTTTTGTCCGATTTACTGGCTAGCAAAAAAGTCTTAGAACAGAAAGGCGTAACAGAATGGGCGCCACAAAAATTTGCCAATGCCTTGGCTAACGCCGAACTGGGTGATGAGGTATATAAGCAACAAGATTTCCCGAGGGCTATTCAATACTACAAAGATTCATTAACCGAATTAGATGCACTTCATGAACTGATTCCGCAAGTTATTAAAAGTCGACTTGAGGCTGGCTTAACGGCAATTAAAGAAGGTAAGTCAGCGCTTGCTAAGGAGAGCTTTAAAGCCGCTCTAGTTCTGAATCAAAATGATATAGCTGCGCTGAACGGCCTAGAACGAGCTAATAAACTTGATGATGTGATAGAGCTAGTTCGTGCAGGCGCGGTAGCTGAAGATTCCTTTAATAGCTCTGACAATATTAAAGATTTGCAAACGGCTGAGCAAAAATATACCGAGGCATTAAATGTAGATGAGTTGACAGTAAGCGCTCAAGAAGGCTTAGTTAGAGTTAAAGGTGCAAGTCAGGACAAACGATTTCGTTTGAGTATGACGAAAGGCTTTAACGCCTTGTTTGCTAGACGGTATTCCTCCGCCAAACTGGCATTTTCCGAGGCGTTAAAGGTCAAACCTGGCGATAACACGGCAAATGGCGCATATAAACAAGCTTTAGCAGCAGATAAGTCCTCGTCACTGAGCGGCTTATTGGCAACAGGCAATGAATTGGAAAAGGCTGAAAATTGGTCCAGTGCTCTCAGTAATTACGATGTTGTGTTGCAGCGCGATCCCAATCAGGTTAGCGCAAAATTGGGTCGAATCAGAGCGAAAGCACGTAACGATTTAGATATAAAGATCAATGATGTGCTAAAAGATCCCTTGGCATTATCGCGAGGTACTCAGCGCGCGCGTGCTACCAAGGTTTTGGCTGATGCAAGAGCTATTAGCAAAAAAGGACCTAAGTTGAAATCACAGATAAACCAAATTGAGACAGCTTTAAATACCGCTGAGGTCAGTATCAAAGTTACTTTGTTCTCAGACGGAGTAAGTGATATCAGTTTGATCAAAGCTGGTGCTAAGAAAATCACCTTAGGTAAATTTGATAGCAAAAATATGGCGTTGAAACCTGGTCGCTATGTGCTAAGTGCCAGCCGATTAGGCTATCACGACGTGCGGCGAGAGGTTGAGTTAGTCGCAAAAGGTAACAGCGTACAATCTTTCACCGTGCGATGTGATACTCCAATTAATAAAAGTACATAGCATTGTATTGATAGATTATTTTGGCATAGCGAATCAATTTCATGACTCAATTAGAAAAAATCGATAATACCCAGATTAGCGCCAGTGATTTTGAGGCACCGACTGGTATTGCTGAGCGAGCTCCTTTTAAATTAACCAGCGGTCACCTGGCATTATTTCTACTAGGTTTGTTTAGCATAAGCGTTATTGCTTTTATTACGATTGCGCGCAGTGTACAAATTACCGCCGTTACTCCGATTCTGACTACGCCCGAAAAAGTGGTTAGCCAACCCGCAGAAGTAAAAATTTCGTCTTGGATTAAGCTACCGCTGGGGAATCGGGTTTTAATATTACCTGGTACCCATAAAGTAGAAGTCAGTGCCGAAGGATTTCAAACACTGAATCAAGAATTAGCTATTGGCTCTGAACGTCATCAGCAAATTCAGCTTACCTTATTGCGCCTTCCAGGCCAGCTGAACGTGCTACTAGAACCCAACATTGTTGCCAGTGTCACCATTGATGGCGAAGCGGCGGGTGAGTTACCCGGCCTATTAGAGAGTTTAGCTGCAGGCGAGCATGAGATTGTTGTTGATGCGCCCCTATATCGACCTGCTAGTCAACGCGTACTGATAGAAGGTAAGGGTCAAACTCAAGAACTTGCGCTTACCTTAGAACCCGCTTGGGCTGAATATACAATTAATTCACAACCAACTAATGCGACGGTGATTGTAGACGATACAGAGGTGGGTCAAACGCCACTTACTGTAAAACTTGAAGAAGGAACACGATCTTTATCAGTTAAAGCTGATAAGTTTAAACCATTTTTACAGGATGTAACGGTGGTAGCACAACAAGATACACTCATACCGACTGTAGAGTTAATTCCCGCAGACGGTATTTTGTCCCTAGAATCGCGCCCGGCTAAAGCAGCGGTAATCTTAAATGGAGAATATCGTGGCATAACGCCGTTAACATTAGCCGTGTTGCCAGATAAAAAACAAAACGTAAAGATATATAAGGCCGGCTTTAAATTAGCCGAACGCAGCGTCACTCTCGAACCCGATGAGCGCGATACCGAAGCATTAGCACTGCAGCAGGATTTAGTGCCAGTCAAGGTAAGTGTCACGCCCAAAGGAGCAGAAATTTTTGTTGATGGTGTAAGTCGTGGCATTGGTAGCCAGACCTTAACCTTAAATACCCTTCCACATCGTATCAGCGTGAGAAAGGCGGGTTTTGTTGAACAAAATAACGACATTATTCCTACCCGTAATAGCAAACAAATCATTAGTGTAAATTTACTGACGGTAGAGCAAAGTTATTGGGCGCAACTACCTGACACTTATACCTCTGGGGCAGGTCATCCTATGAAGCTGTTTAAAGCACCTGGCGTTGTGCGCATGGGCTCTTCTCGACGAGAAGCGGGACGGCGTGCAAATGAGGTGGTTTATGAAGCAACGTTAAAAGAACATTTTTACGTTAGCACTCTGGAGACCACGAACAGGCAATTTCGTTTATTTAAGAGTTCGCATAATTCAGGTAATTATAAAAAGAAAAGCTTAGATTCGGGTAAGCATCCGGTGGTTAATGTTAGTTGGCAGCAGGCCGCTTTGTATTGTAATTGGTTGAGCGAGAAAGATGGGCTTGACCCTTTCTACCAGACCAAGAAAGGTTTTGTCTCCGGCAATAATAGCAAAGCCAACGGTTATCGTTTGCTCACCGAAGTAGAGTGGGCTTGGTTAGCCCGTAACAAACAAGATGAAGTTTTGATCTATCCTTGGGGTAACGATAGCGACAGAATTTCTGGCTCCAAGCGCGTTGGAAATTTCGCAGATGTGAACGCTTCCGATTTACTCGCTTTTACCATACAAAACTACAATGATGGCTTTAAGGCATCTTCGCCGGTCGGTCGATTCAATGCAAATCATCGTGGAATTTTTGATTTAGGCGGAAACGTATCAGAATGGACCAACGATTGGTACAGTGCTAAAGGACTGAGTGTGCTGTCAGAAACGTCTCGCTTAGTCGATCCTCTTGGACCGGATGTCGGTGAATTCCATGTAGTGCGCGGGGGTAGTTGGGCGAAAGGTCATTTGCCGCAATTACGCTTGGCTTATCGTGATTTTGGAGCAAAGGGAAAATTTGACGTTGGTTTTCGCATAGCGCGCTATGCTGGGCCTAACAAATGAGTGTAAATGCGATGAAACTTTTTATTTCTAAGACATTCAGGCTTTTTACCTTCGAGACGCTCAGGCTTTTTACCTTCAAGACGTTCAAGGCTGGTATCTTCAACAGGCTCAAGGCTGTTTATAACACCGCGCTCAGGGCTGAATATAACACCGCGCTCAGGGCGGTTATTGTCAGTACTTTGTTGTTTACGGGTTTGGCGTTTGCGCAATCCGAAGCTGATGACGATTCGAGCGACAGAGAGTTGGAAAGGGTAGCTATACCTGAACCTCCACGGCCAGCAAAAACTACTAGCAAGCCAGAGTCACGTGAGGAGGTCTTTAAACCTAGCGAAGAAATCTCTGAGGATTCACCAGTGCCTTTTCCTGTGGATATTTAATTAATAGAAATTAACTGAAAATGAAAACAACTCGAAACTAACAATGAAATTTCAAAAAACTGAGTTTTTTTACCAAATTGTCGCAATGGTGCTGTCCTTCGTGGTGGTCCATACGGTCTACGTCGGTCTTGTTCGTCCTAATGCCGAAGCGGTATTGATGGCCGAAGCCCGAGCCATAGCAGAACAGGCTGAATCAAACGAACCGGTTAATATAGAGCGTTCGGCTTGGGTTGTACTGAAAGATTATGAACAAGAAAGCTGCTTTATTTTGATGCTCTGGGTAATGGCTGTTATGGGTTTAAAGGCTCAAGGTGTCGTGGCGCAGCGCAAATTGCTGAGTCAGCCACTGGTTAGCATTGAAGAAGGGCGCCGAGTTTTACCAGAAGATGCACGTAAGCTCGCGCGACCTTTAGAAGCTTTGCCTGAACCCGAGAGAGGTTTTTTATTACCGAGAGCCTTGCGTGGCGCACTAAATAGGTACGGCTCAAGTTCATCCGTCCAAGATGTTTCCAATGTCGTGCGAGATCTTTGCGATACCGAAGCCGATCGATTGGATTCGGAGCTATCAATGGTGCGTTATATTAGTTGGGCGATTCCTTCAATTGGATTTATTGGTACCGTACGCGGTATTGGCGAAGCACTGGGCAACGCCCATGAAGCTGTGGCTGGAAATATTGCCGCGGTTACCGCGAGTTTGGGTGTAGCCTTTAACTCCACATTTATAGCGTTGTTGATCAGTATTGTGATTATGTTTTTGACCCATCAATTGACGTTGATGCAAGAACGCATGGTGTTAGAAGCGCAAGATTACTGCGATCACAATTTAATTCGTCATCTACAAACATAACGATTACTATTATGCCGACCCTGCTCTATATAAATGACAACAATTTGCTGATTCAGCAAGCAGGTCAGATTCATCGTAGCCAAGGCTACGCTTGGTTACGTGGTTCAGATGTATTTTTTGATACTGATGTTCAGAACTCGGCGATAAAAAATTGTCGTCGCTCTCCGCAAGAAATTAACAATCGCTATTGGCAGCAATGCGAGCAATCTACAATTTCCAGTAATAACGCCGGTATGCGCCATTCCGCAGACTTAGTTTGGCGACATCTTAGTGAACTAAAAAAGTTATACGGTTTGCAGCAACTGGTGTTGGTTGTCCCTTCCCACTATCAGTCTAACAATTTGCAACTGCTGTTGGGCATTGCGAAGTCCTGCGGTCTTGAAGTGGTTGGCCTGGTAAATAAATCGGTATTGGCCTTACACGATAAGCTAGCGGACGATGGTGATTATTTGCATTTAGATATTCAACTTCATCAAACCGTCAGCACCGTGGTCACTGTAAAAAGCGGACGGGCGCAGCTGGGTTCGGTTGAAGTAATCCAAAACGTCGGCATTTATGCGATGCAGGATGCTTTATTGAAATCGATCCAACATAGTTTTATTCAAAATGACCGTTTCGACCCATTGCATTACGCGAGTACCGAGCAACAGTTGTTCGATCAATTGTCAGATGTGGCCAGTGAGATAGAAAGTGTTGGCAAAAGCAATGTAAATGTAGAACATGAGCGGCGTGTGCACAGCACCAGTGTTGATAAAAAGCAGTGGAATAGTGTGGTAATGCCATTACTTAAAAAACTCATTGTAAGTGCGTCTACGACCAATACTAAAGCAACGTACGTAGACGCTAATGCGGCGTTTGCTGTTGGTGATGTTTCTGCCAGTAAAGGTGTTGGTTTAGCTGATTTACAAGCGGCAGATATGGTGATGCTTGATCCGGTTTCGTCTATTGATTCGCAGTTATTGATTTCGAATACCAATACGCCTGGCATCGTTGACTACCTTACGGACTTGCCGATTACGGTGAAGCACAGCGCAGACCTTAAAGAAACTGCAAAGACCGCGTCGGTACCTATGCGTTCCAAGGCACCCAGTGATGTGGCTAAGGTTGGGAATGCTAGTCATCTATTGCAGGCTGGAGTAGCGCTACCCATTGCTAATTCTGAGTTGCGTGCTGATGATGGTCAGCTAACTTTGCACTTGGCCAATGTTGGTAATGTCCAATCCATGTTAAATGAGAATAAGGTATTTGTTTTGAACGACGGTGAACGGCGTGAATTACGAGTCAATGATCGACTTGGTTCCAATTTGGCAGACGGTGTTATTACCGTTATTAATGTGACTAAATAGGGGCTTGTTTTAGAGCATTATCATGGCACGTAAAAAACGCGAAACCTCGACTTTCAGTTTATCTTTTTTAGATATTATGTCGTGTGGTTTGGGTGCTGCCGTGCTGATTTTTTTATTACTAAAACACGTTATGGATGACCCTAGGGAGCCCATCGATCCACAGCAACTTTCTGAAGTTAGGTTATTGGAGGAAGAAATTAAAGAAGGTGAGCTTGATCTGGTTCGTATCCGCAATACCATTAGCGAAATTAGTGATGAATCTGTTGTTGCACAAGGCTTGGCAAGAAAGATCGAAGAAGAGATTAAAGAGCTTAAAAGCCTATTGGTAGAAATTGCACCCGATTCAGACGTTGATATTCCGGGATTAAAAAATAAGATAGCAAGGCTGGAACGCCAGAAAGAAGCTCTGGAAACAGAGATTCCCGGCGGTAATAAAGCCTATGAATTTACCGGCGACGGGGAACGTCAATACCTAACAGGTTTACGTTTGGGCGGAGAGAACGTGCTAATACTGGTAGATTCATCGGCCAGCATGTTAGACGAGACCATTGTGAATATTGTTCGCCGCCGCAATATGAGTGCCGACTTAAAACGCAATGCACCTAAATGGCAACGCACCACGTCAATCGCACAGTGGGTGATCGCCAATCTACCGCTATCAAGTGATTTTCAGGTGTTGTCGTTTAATGAGAGCGTCGATAAAGTGTTTGGAGACAGCGTTAATGAATGGCATGAAGTTGGGGACCGTAAATCGGTTGCGTCAGCGGTGCAAGGGATCAATAGAGTGGTGCCTGAAAATGGCACTAATCTCGGCGAAGTTTTTAAAACCGCGATGGCCATGCGGCCGCGCCCAGATAATATTTTTCTGATTACAGACGGATTGCCGACGTTGGGTGATAGAAAGTCTAAGTCAGGAAGTATCAGCGGTATAGAACGATATCGCACATTCAACCGAGCCAGTAATTTTTTACTCAACGGGATACCCGTCAATATCATGCTTTTACCACTGGAAGGCGATCCCTACGCGGCTGCCGCTTTTTGGAGTTTAGCAATTGAAACCCGTGGTTCGTTTGTTACACCTGCGAGGGATTGGCCATGAGCAGACGCAATAGACGCAGAATGTCCGATGCAAGCCTATCGTTTTTGGATATTATTTGTTGTGGCTTTGGCGCCATCGTATTGCTGTTAGTGATTGTCAAACCAATTGCTCCAGTCGTTATTGAAGAATCGTTGATTGTCAAAGATGGTTTAGTGCGCGCTTTACAAGAACGGTTGTTTGAAATTCGAGGCCAGGTTACTTATTTAGAAACCGACTTAAATGCGAAACAAGAACAGTTAGGGATTGATAAACGACGAGTGGCAATATTGCGCAGCGATTTCGAAGAGCTTAATTCTCGCAAGTCCAGTGTTGAAGACGATGGTTCTGAGGATGCAACGCAAGCAAAGGATCTGCAGATCGCACTGCAAAGTCTAACTGTCGATTTAAGGCGTTTGTTAAAAGGGCGAAAAAAACAAAACGAATACATTGGCGGTGTACCGATTGACTCAGAATATATCGTTTTTATCATCGATACCTCAGGCAGTATGTTCACTGTGGCGTGGAGCCGAGTGTTAAAAGAGGTGGTTAATACGCTGAGAATTTATCCTCAGGTTAAGGGCATTCAAGTTATGAATGACCAAGGCCAGTATATGTTTAACGGCTCGCGTGGTGACTGGATGACAGATTCGGCGAGCCGCAGGCGTGCTATTATTCAAAGACTGCAAACTTGGAATGCGTTTAGTAATAGTAGCCCTGTTGAGGGCATTACCACGGCTATTCGCCAACACTATGACAAGAATAAAAAGATCAGCTTATACGTTTTCGGAGATGATTACTCTGGTCGTTCTGTGCGTAGGGTGTTGAGTATTGTTAATCAACTGAATAAAAAAAGTAGGGCAGGCGAATCATTAGTGCGGATTCACGGAGTAGGCTTTCCAGTGCATTTTTTCCGCGGTCGACCTGCAATCAATAGTTCTGCGACGCGTTATGCTGCATTGATGCGCGAGCTGGCAGAACAAAATAATGGAACATTTATAGGGCTTAACGATGTTAGATAATAAACTTAGAAACATACGAACGGTTGGAGTGTTGGTTATGTTGGTGCTGCTTAGTGCATGTGCTAGCAATGTAGTGGTAGTTGGTAACGTTCCACCACCCCTAATCAAACGCTTACCAATTACCGCTAGCGTAGATTATTCAGAGGAGTTTAGAAATTTTACTTACACTGAGAATGAACGTGCCCGTAGTGCAAATCTAAAAAGTTTGAATTTGAGTGATGCGCAAATCGTTATGTTCGATCAAGTGTTTTCTCGGCTATTTAATATGGTCAGCTCAGACAGCGACAGTAGCGACTTAAGGATCAGTCCCCAGATTCTTGATTTTCAGTACAGCGCTCCAGCCGAAACTCAGCTTAAACTATATGAAGTGTGGCTTAAATATCGGATTCAAGTAATGGATTCACAAAACCAAGATTTAGCCGACTGGGTTGTTAAAGGTTATGGAAAAACGCCTGCAGGTGGAACTTTTTCAACCGCTGGTCGTGCTCTTAATGCGGCGACTAATGTGGCTTTGCGCGATGTCGGAGCGCAACTATCCATTGGTTTTGAGAAACAACCCAGCATACAAGGCTTGCTTGCTGGACGTAATAAATCTTCTGTGAGATCGGTTCTCAGCGATCCAACATCTGAAGATAGCGAGCCATCAACGGGAGGATCACAATAATGAACTTAATTATTTCTTTACTTAAATGCCGCCTTTGTCAAACAAAGGCGAGCAAGTATGCCAAGTCGGGTTTAACTTTATTTGCTCTTACAGCGATTAGCGCATGCACTACGATTAATGTTGACCATGTAAAACTTGAAGATACCGTCGAACTGCAAACGGGCGACGCGATGGTTGTATTGGGTCGTCATCAGTCAGCCGAGTTTGAGACCGAAAGAACCCTAGTTAATTGTATAGGCGGCAAGTTACGCCGCAGCCAAACGGGTGTAAATATTATCCCGCAAGAAGAGTTTGTCGATGCATTTTACCCTTGGTTCGAAGCGCGTACTGCACCACTGCACCCTACAAAACTTAGGCAAGTACTCGACCAACCTCAGGTTGCAGAAAAATTGGAAGCGCTAAATGTGCGTTATTTCGTTTGGGTAGAAGGCTCCACAGAGCGAACTAATTCGGCGGGTAGTTTAACTTGCTCGGTTGGCCCTGGCGGTGGTGGGTGTTTTGGTTTTGGCACATGGGAAGATACTAGTGATTATGAAACTACCATTTGGGATATACAAAATTTCCGGGAAGTAGGTCGTGTTAGTACGGAAGCAGTAGGAACCTCTTATTTGCCCGCGTTTGTTATTCCAATACCGCTATTAGCTTTTGTAGAGAGCGATGCATGTGATGGTATGGGTAAACAATTGGTGCAGTTTTTTCTCGAAAAGGACGGGGGTTTGAAAACCCGCCAGCAGTAAACTTATCTGTACTTAAAAGCTTAGTAGTCAACAGTTTAGTAATCAAGAGGTAAGCTTGTGTCGCTATTAAAGGTCTTATAATAAAGTAAGCTCGTTTGTAAGCGAATGCGACTATTATGGTGCTCTAATTATGTTTAAACAAAAACAGTCTAAATTCAGTAAGTCTAATCGGCTTTTTTCGACAGTTCCAACACGCAATTTTACGCGATTGTTGGCAGTTATTGGTTCTCTGTCATTGTTGGGCCTTAGCCTTACTTTGAGCCTTAGTACCTCTGCCCAAGTGGTGCAGGGGAGAGCGACGGAGCAGAAACACAATCAAACTAAGATAGTGGATTTGGAAGGCAAAGGTAGCGCGGCCCAAAGAATTCATAACGATATCCTTTCGCGGACTCCGCTATACGATGACCCTGATTTGACAGAATATGTTACTCGTATTGGTTTGGAGTTGGTTAAAAACAGTGATCATGCTGGCCGCGATTACCGCTTTTTCATCTTGGATGACCCCGGTGTCAATGCTTTCACACCAGGCCATGAACTAATTTATTTTAATCGCGGTTTGCTGACTCTTTTGACTTCCGAGGGGCAGCTAGCCGGTGTGTTAGCACATGAAATTGGACACAATACGGGCAATCATCTGGCTCGTCAGAAACGGGCACGAGCACTAGGCGCGGTGGCATCCACGGCTGCAGCTATCGTAACGCGCAGCAATAGTCTGGGCAATACCGTGTCGCTGGTAAATCAGGCGCGCGTAAGCGGATTTGGTCGAGAGATGGAGTTGGAAGCTGATCAATACGCTGCCGAGTATTTGTATAACTCGAATTATGATCCTGAAGAAATGCTGGGTGTGTTGGGTGTATTAAAAGATCACGAAAGATTTAGCAATCTAGGTAAAGGCGGTGCTGGCGGCGGCGCTTATCACGGTGTTTTCGCGACTCATCCACGAAGTGATAAACGCTTGCAAGAAGTTATTGCTCAAGCTGGGCAGTTGCCTCCCGGCGAAGGTTTTCGTGGCCGAGCAGAATGGCGTGCCATATTAGAGGGAACCGTAGTAGGGCGAAACTTTAACGGCAATAAAGGCCCAGATGAAGATCGTTATCTTAATGAAAGTTTGGGCGTCACGTTTTTGCACCCGAAAGATTGGACCCGCACGACTAAGGGTTCCAAGATTATTCTAAAAGACCCAGAAGAAACAGTTCAATTAAAGATCACCATAGAAAAAACAGCGGATAAATCTTTGAGTAGCCAACAAGCTTTGGAAAAGAAGTTCCCGAGTGATTTAAGTGATATCGAGCCCATCGCTACTGATTCTGCGAAAGATCTCGGCACTATCGCCAAACGCTCGACTCAACGTGTTGCTTTGGCAACAGTTGCGCGTAACACCTATAATTTCCAGGGTATCGCCAGAAACAATAATTTAACCGCTGCACAAGATGCGGAACTGGTGAAAATAATCAAAAGTTTTCGTCGCCGTACTCGCGCCGATTCTTCATCTGACGCTGTAAAGCGTATCTATTATGAGCGTCTAGAACCCGGCGATACCTTTGCAGTATTGGCGGAACGTATAGCACCTGGAAAAGCCCAGGAAAACTATCTACGGTTATTAAATGGTTATTTTCCGAAAGGCGAGCCAGAACCTGGTACATGGATAAAATTATTTAAATAGGCGGTTGTAATTTTGTCCGCATTAGCGACGACTCAATTCGATTCGTCGCTGCTCTCCATTCCCACTTCTAAACAAATACAAGTAAGTTACGCAAGGACCAATAAACTTTCCTCATGGTTTGTCGCGAATGTTAGACGCGAATGCTAGAATAGCCGACTTGAGAAACACCAAATAGGCTGATCATGGCAGGACATAGTAAGTGGGCTAATATCAAACATCGCAAGGCAGCGCAGGATGCTAAGCGAGGTAAGGTATTTACTAAACACATTCGTGAAATAACCGTGGCGGCCCGAGAAGGTGGTGGTGACCCAGACATGAACCCTGCGTTGCGCATAGCCGTGGATAAAGCATTGGGTGCAAATATGACGCGCGATACTATTGAACGCGCAATCAAACGCGGTACTGGCGACCTAGAAGGCGTAAGCTATGAAGACATTCGCTACGAAGGCTATGCTCCATCGGGTATCGCGGTATTAGTCGAGTGCAGTACCGACAATAAGAATCGCACCGTAGCTGAAGTTCGGCATGCGTTTAGTAAATACAACGGTAATATGGGTACCGAAGGTTCGGTTGCTTATATGTTTGATAAGATCGGTGTTATTTTGATGGCCGAAGGAACCGATGAAGAACAGGTCATGGATGCCGTGTTGGACGCCGGCGCTGAAGATATTGTTACCCACGACGATGGTAGTGTGGAGATTACCTGTGCTGCGGCTGATTATGTTGCTGTTGTAAGTGCTTTACAAGAAGCTGATATGGTGATGGAGTCTTCTGAAATAGTGCAACGAGCTGCAAATGAAATTGAGTTGAGCGAAGCCGATGCCGAAAAAGTAATGAAACTAGTAGATGCTTTGGAAGATCTTGATGATGTACAAGAGGTTTTTACCAACGCTGATTTTCCCGAATCGATTTTTAGTTAAACTGGCAATTAATTCGCTCGTGAAGCCAATCACTATTTTAGGCATCGACCCCGGTTCGCTAATCACTGGCGTGGGCGTGATCACCGCGCAAGGGGCCGACTTGAAATATATTTTTTCTGAATCGCTAAAATTACCCAAAGGTGAGTTGTCGACTCGTTTAGGTGCTATCTATGCCCGACTGCAGACAGTGATTGCTCAAACCCGTCCTGATGTGGTTTCCATTGAGCGTGTGTTTATTGCTAAGAATCCTCAATCCGCCTTAGTCCTGGGGCATGCTCGGGGTGCGGCAATTTTGGCAGCGGTTAATAATGATTTACCAATAGTGGAATACAGTGCTACCGAAATAAAGAAAACGGTAGTGGGTCGCGGCCGCGCTGATAAAGCACAAGTGCAGCACATGATGCGAGTTCTACTAAGTTTGCGCGTAGCTCCAGAGGCCGATGCATCGGACGCACTAGCAGCAGCGGTGTGTCATGCCCACCATCAGCAAATTAGTAATGCTTTGAAAACCGCGGGTGCTTAAAAATGATTGCTTGGTTAAAAGGTGAAATATTAGAGAAACAACCACCAAGCATAGTGCTTAGTGTGAACGGTGTTGGTTATGAGTTAGAAGCTCCGATGACCACTTTTTACGATTTACCTGCGGTCGGAGAAAGCACATCTTTATTTATACATATGGTGGTTCGAGAGGACGCTCAATTATTGTTTGGCTTTAATAGCCGGCAACAGCGAGAGCTGTTTCGCAGTTTGATTAAAGTCAATGGCGTTGGTCCTAAAGTCGCTTTGGCGGTATTGTCTACTCTGTCCGCTCAAGAATTATTGCAGTGCATGGCTAATGAGGATTTTAAACAGCTGACTCAAGTCCCTGGCATTGGAATGAAAACCGCGCAACGGCTAGTTGTTGAAATGAAAGATCGCTTGGAAAAAGAGTTTGGCGATGTGGCATTAGAGACGCGTGCCGATACCGCTACTGGCGTTAATGATCGTGATGATGCAATTGCTGCGCTGGTTTCTTTGGGTTATAAAAATGTTGACGCTAGCCGTGTAGTCAAATCCTTAGCAAATGATCTCAGCAGTGAAGAATTAATCCGTCACGCACTGCGATCGCTGTCCGGGAAAATACTTTAAAATCTCTGTCGATGATTCGAACTAAATTTCAAACTAGCGGTACAATCGGTTGAATTATGATTGAAGAAAATCCTATCGATCCAGATTTACAGTTAGGCGACGATGATATCGTCGATCGAAGTTTGCGACCCGAGTACCTCGATGATTTTATCGGTCAACCAAAACTAAAAGAACAACTTTCAATTTTTATTCAAGCGGCGCGCAGTCGCAATGAATCCTTAGATCATGTGCTGTTATTTGGACCACCAGGACTGGGTAAAACCACTCTGTCTAATATTATTGCCCGCGAGCTAAATACCAAAATACGTCAAACTTCTGGCCCAGTATTGGAGCGCGCCGGAGACTTAGCAGCCGTTCTAACCAATCTCGAACCAAATGATGTTCTATTTATTGATGAAATCCATCGCCTGAGCCCGGTAGTTGAAGAAATACTTTATCCAGCGATGGAAGATTTTGAGTTGGATATCATGATAGGTGAGGGGCCAGCTGCCCGTACCGTTAAGTTATCTCTCCCACCGTTTACGCTAATAGGCGCTACCACGCGAGCTGGTTTGTTAACATCACCCTTACGTGATCGTTTTGGTATTGTGCAACGATTGGAGTATTACAACACCGACGATTTAGGTGAAATTGTGCAACGCTCATCAAACATCTTGGGTGTGCCAACCGAAGCAGAGGGTGTGCAAACGATAGCCAATCGTTCACGCGGCACTCCTCGAATCGCGAATCGTTTATTACGTCGCGTACGCGATTATGCTGAAGTTAAGGGCGATGGTCGAGTGAGCGAGGATATTGCCGAGCGTGCGTTGGACATGATGGAAGTTGATCCTCACGGATTGGATTCCATGGATCGTCAATTACTTAAATCAATTATGACCAAGTTTGATGGCGGCCCTGTTGGTATTGATAGTCTTGCGGCGGCTATTGGTGAAGAGCGTGGCACTATTGAAGATGTCATAGAGCCCTATTTAATACAGCAAGGGTTTATGATGCGCACGCCGCGCGGGCGCATGGTTACCAAACGCAGCTGGGCCTATTTTGGATTAAAAATGCCAGACGATCACGCCGCCAGCCCTCAATCTAAACTTTTTGATAGTGAGTCAGAAGCTTCGTAGATTAGAATTTATTGTGTTTGAGAAACAACAACGCATCTATTATGAAGATACCGATGCTGGAGGTGTGGTTTACCATACAAACCATCTAAAATTTATGGAGCGTTGTCGCTGTGACTGGCTAGGTTCATTAGGTTTTGATGTGGCCAAATTGCAACAAAACAACCACATAATGTTTGTGGTGCGCGAAGCCAATATCAAATACAAATCACCAGCTAAACTGTTTGACAATGTCACGGTAAGCGCCAAAGTGTTGCAAGTGGGTAAGATAAGCTTGCTACTAGAACAAAAAATCTATAATAAAGACGTTTTATTGTGTGTTGCGACAATAAAACTTGCGACTTTACATACAACATCGTTTAAATTAACACCTATGCCGAAAATGTTGTATGAAACCTTGACTGCTGAAGGTCAAAGAAAATAAGTATTCAAAAAAATCACTTGGTTATCGAGCTGTCGCCATCGACTTTCTACACCAACTTTCTACACCAAGATAGACACAACAAAAAATGATAATTAGTGAGTTAAATAGGTAGCAATATGGCTAATGAAGATAGTTCAAGCGGTTTGAAAAATGTCGAATCTGTGAGCACTGAATCGTTGACGAACAGCGCTAATGGTGGGCTGGTAGATGTTGCGTCGCATAATGCCGCCGAAAGCATGTCAATTATTTCGCTGATTGCCGACGCTAGCCTAACAGTGCAATTAGTTATGTTGCTATTGTTTTTAGCTTCGTTGGTTTCTTGGTCAATTATTTTTTCTAAATTTTGGATGTTGCGTCGGGAGCGACGCCTAACGAAAGCCTTCGAAGAAGAATTTTGGTCTGGGGGCAGTATGCAATCGTTGTTTAATGATTGGGGTGCTGAAACCAAACGCGCCTCTGGTATGTCAGAAATATTTGTATCCGGGTATAGAGAGTTTCAACGATTATCCGAACGTGGTTATGCTAACAATAATGATTTGCTTGATGCCGTACAGCGAGCC
This sequence comes from uncultured Gammaproteobacteria bacterium, assembly GCA_964549895.1. Taxonomy (GTDB): domain Bacteria; phylum Pseudomonadota; class Gammaproteobacteria; order Arenicellales; family Arenicellaceae; genus Arenicella. The sequence goes on along the minus strand of CAZJWW010000017.1, from coordinate 6,521 downwards.
ATGCGAGTAGAGCTAAGCCGAGAGATAGAACACTTAGAATCACAAATACCTTTTCTCGCCACCGTTGGATCCACCAGTCCTTATGTGGGACTGTTTGGTACCGTCTGGGGCATTATGAATTCGTTTCGTGCTTTGGGGTTGTCTACCCAGCAAGCCACGGTAGCGAGCGTAGCGCCAGGAATTGCTGAAGCATTAATCGCCACGGCCATGGGGCTGTTCGCAGCAATACCTGCGGTGATTGCTTATAATCGTTTTTCCCACCATGTTGAACGATTGGTGGGCCAATACGAAATATTTATGGAAGAGTTTATTAGTATTGTTAATCGCCAACTAACTATCGAGGGTGACAAATAAGCTTCTGCCGATTCACGTCGAATTTTAAGTCTGAGCTACAATCTTTTAAGCTACAAATTATGAGCTATCGAAGTCGCAAACGAAAACCCATCGCCGAGATCAATGTCGTACCTTACATTGATGTGATGTTGGTGTTATTGATTATTTTTATGGTGACCGCTCCTTTATTGACCGAGGGTGTGAAAATTGATCTTCCGCAAACCGATGGCAATACCGTCGAATTTAATCCTGAATCTCCAGAACCGTTTATTTTAACGGTAGATGCACAAGGGCAACTTTATATTGACGATCGTGAGCAGCAACCCGTAGAAGTGTTACGCTATGCTGCGGCCTTATATCGGGAAAAACCGCAAACTGACTTTTTAGTTCGTGGTGCTAAACAAGCAATTTACGATGATGTATTGCAGGCCATGGTTTTACTAAAGCAGGCCGGTATTGAAACCGTGAGCTTGGTCACTGAGCCAATACCAGCGGATCAGAAATAAAGTATGAGCGAAAGACGCAAACGCCGTGGAGCAAGTAGTAAAACCATCGCCTATATTGGCGCTGGCTTAGTGCACGTGGTTATTATCGGCGCCATGTTATTTAATTTCACGAATAAGACTAAAACTGTCGAAGCCTTTGACGCAGAAACAATTGATGTGGTTAAAGCGACTACGGTTAGTGAGGCAGAGATCCAACAACAGCGTGACAAGATTAAACAGGAAGATCTAGACAAGAAACGTAAAAAACAACAAGAGGAAGATCGCCTAGAAGATTTAAAAAAACAAGCTGAACTCGAAAAGCAACGTATTCAAGATCTTGAAAAAGAGCGCAAGTCGATTGCACTAGAAAAAAGGAAAGAAGAAGAAAAGCGCAAGAAAGAGCAGGCCGAAAAAAAGGCAAAAGAGAAAAAAGAAAAAGAACGAAAGGAAAAAATTGCCGCGGATAAAAAACGCGCAGAAGACGCGGCGCGTGTTGCGCGCGAGCAAAGACGGTTAGACGACGAAGAACGCTTGCGCCAGGAAATGTTAAAAGAGCAAGATGCGAGAGTCGCTGCACAAAGAACCACCACCCTGATCGGGCGCTACAGTGCTAGAATTCGCGATGTAATAAATGATAAACGTATTATCGCACCTGATTTCGAACGTTGGCGTAAGACTAAACTAAATATTAAACTCTCTCCACAGGGTGACGTTGTGTCAGTAAGCATCGTAGAATCAAGTGGTAGTCAACGTTATGATAGGTCTGCAGAAACAGCGGTGCGCCAATCCAGCCCTTTGCCAATTCCACCAAGATCGGAAAGCGAACAGGCTCATGAAACTTTTAGAGATTTTAATTTGAACATAACAATGCCAGGGGCCAGTTAAATAAACATGTTGGAAAGAATTGCTTATAAGAGTCTGGTCTCCAAGATCAGCGTGTTTTTGTGCTTGGTTTTTTTATCCAGTACTGCGACAGGTCAAAAAATCGAAATAGATATTGAAGGTGGTGCCGTACGCGGTATACCTACCGCAATTGTGCCGTTTAAAGTTATAAATGGTCCACCGCTTACGCAATCCATGCATGAAGTTGTGGCCGATGATTTGCGCGCCTCTGGAAAATTTGACCCATTAGCACCTCGAGATTTTCTGACCTTGCCATCGCGTGCTGAAGAGGTACGATACAAAGATTGGCGATTAATCAATGTAGAAGCCTTGGTGATTGGCGAGGTTTGGACACTAGACAATGATCGTTATGAGATTCAATTTCGAATTTTTGATGTGGCGCGCCAAACTGAGCTAGGTGGCGGTAGGCGTATTCCTAACCTGTCTAGTTCTGACCTAAGAACAGCTGGGCATATTATTAGTGATCATGTCTATGAAGCATTCACTGGCAGACCCGGTGCGTTCAATTCTCGAATTGCTTTTATTGACGAGGTGGTACAAGGTTCACGTCCTCGCTACCGTTTGCTGGTGGGTGATTGGGATGGTTTCGGTGCGCAAGAAGTTTACGCTTCTTGGCAACCACTATTGTCGCCAAGTTGGTCACCTGATGGTTCGCGTTTAGCTTTCGTTGCGTTTACGGATAAAGGCTCGATCGTTCGAGTTCTAGAGTTGGCTACTGGCAAGCCTACTACCGTTGCTTCTTTTAAAGGTGTAAATACGGCCCCAAGTTGGTCACCCACTGGCGGTAAATTGGCTTATTCTAGCTCGCGAAATGGCAGCCCGGACGTTTATGTTTACGATTTCGATACGGAGCAACACCAGCGTATTAGCAAGCATTATGCTATTGATACCGAACCTGCTTGGTCACCCGATGGCAGGAATTTATTGTTTACATCTAATCGAACTGGTAAACCGCAAATATATAGTTATGATCTCTCAAGTGGTTCAGTAAACCGCGTCACTTTTGAAGGAGATGAAAACGCCAATGCTTCATATGATTACAATGGCAAGCGATTAGTGATGGTGCATCTAGGTGGACAGATTGCCGTTGTACAAAACGAAAGCGATCAAATGCTGCCGATAACATTCGCTAAATTTGATGAATCTCCTAGTTTTTCTCCCAATGGAGACATGGTATTGTATGCTACGGAAGAGCAATTTGAGCCTCTTCTGAAAGTAGCGTCATCTGATGGGCGCGTAAAAACGACTTTAAAATATGTAAATGGTGATGTGCGTGAGCCGGCGTGGTCACCATTAAGACAATAATTAACACGGCAAACAAAAAACCAATTCGGAGCGAATTATGGACCGTAAAATAATTATAATACTAATGTTGAGTCTGGTGCTGGGTGCTTGCGCATCGAGTAAAAAGGGCTCGGGATCGGGTGGTGCCGGAGACGGCAGTACTAGTGGAAATGGCGACACTTCTACGATCCTTGATGACGATGCCCCTAATGCCTATGGCACTCGTTACTCAAAGAGGCAACTTAGAGAAAACTTTGGTATTGAAGGTAATCCTTTAGACTACAAAATTGTTTATTTTCAATACAACAGCTCAGCCGTTGATGAGCGCTCAAGAATCATTATCGGTGCGCATGCGAGAGCAGTTGGTGGTGCAGCTATGAGCTTATCTGGTCATGCTGACGAGCGCGGCACGCGTGATTTTAATTTGGCACTAGGTGAGCGTCGAGCACAAACAGTCGCTGACCTAATGAGCGCGGAAGGTGCCAGAGGCGGTATACAGACAATTTCTTACGGTGAAGAGCGTCCGGCTGATTCAGCACACAATGAATCAGCATGGCAGCAAAATCGTCGCGTAGAAATTTCTTACTAAAGTTTAAATTAAGATTTAGATTAAAGCTAAGATAAGCAGTTTATTATCTAGCTTTCTTAATTGCCTTAGAAAAGCAGAAACGTCGCGTCGTTAATGACGCGATGGTTTTCTAGGCTCTGAAGGCGACTCTAAATTTATATGCAAATTTATACTAAATGGTTTTTAAGGCTTGGCTTAGTAATAATTGCCATTCCAGCCACCTCACCTCTGCTTGCCCAATCAAATGATTCGCGCATGCTGCTTGAAGTTCAAGCCATGCGACAAGAGATTGCGGAACTACGAGACTTGGTAGAGCGTCAAGAATACGAGCTCAGCAAATTAAAACGCGGTCTACAGACATCTACCGGCAGTGTTCCTAACGCTGGCCAGTCCTCCTACGGTTCGAACAATAATCCAGTAGCGAATAATCCAGTAGCGAATAATCCTACCGTTGGGTCACTACCGAGCAATAATAGTAGTGTATATGGCACTACTGGTACTACTGATGTTTATGTCGGTAATCAGAGTCAAGCCACTCAAGTGCCCAGTCAGAATAATACCTATCAGCCAAATACTGTTCCAAGCAATGGTAGTCAAGCAGGCACGGGAAGTTATGAAAGCGGCACTGTTTTTCCAGATGGCTCTATTTATCGAGATGGTACTGTTTATAGGGGAAGCTCTGGCAGTTATCAAGGGAGCTCTGGCAGTAACCAAGCAAGTACAGGTAGCACGTATGGTCCTAATACTGTGAACCAAAGTGCGGCAGGGTCGGCTGCGCCGAGTATTGTTGAGTCTATTCCAGGACGGAGCCCGACTGGCAGTTCCGTTGTTCGCCCAGTTGATCCCAACGTTGGGTCTAATTCGGTGGTCGTTGGTTCTCAAGACATTCCCAATGTTGACTCTTCTGTTAACAATAGCTCGGGATCTTTCGACAATGAGCCAAATAGTGTGCCCATTGAAGAACGTGTTATCGGAGGCAGTGATGATGACCTATCGGATGTTCAAAATAGTGGTGTTATTAGTGTACCAAGAGCTCCTACGACTACTTTGCCGAGCTCTTCCTCGAGCTCTTTGCCAAACGAGGTTGCAACAGCACCGATTCAAGCGAAGTTTTCAGAAGAAGATTATTATCAGCAAGGTTTTGAATTATTGAAAGAGGCTGAACACGACCGAGCCGTGCAAATTTTTCAGGAGCAAATTGCCAGTTATCCGCAGGGTGAACTCGTTGATGATGCTTACTACTGGATTGCTGAGTCCAAGTATGTCAATCGCGATTTAACTGGTTCAAAACAAAATTTCAAAACGATTATCGAAAGATACAAACAAAGCCCCCGATTACCGGATGCTATGTTAAAAACCGCCTATATTGAGCAAGAACAGGGCAATGTAATTGAGGCGCGCATTTTGTTGCAAGAAATAGTACAGTTCTATCCGCGCTCCAATGCGGCAATTTCTGCTAAAAATAGGCTCGGCGACCTTAACTGATATATTAGTCTCTACCTCCCAGAGCAAAGCTGGTTGTGAAAAGTTTGTGGCAACTTAAAAGCTTAATCATTAGGCATTAGAGCGTTTCATGTCTCTCAGAATTACCGAAATCTTTTTTTCCATTCAAGGTGAATCTAATCTAGTTGGCTTGCCAACGGTTTTCGTGCGTTTAACTGGATGTCCCATGCGCTGTACTTATTGCGATACTGCGTACGCTTTCGAAGGTGGCACCAAAATGGCGTTCGAAGATATTCTCGTCGAAGTAAGCCAATATCAGACTCAGCATGTTACCGTCACTGGTGGTGAGCCCTTAGCACAACCTGGCTGCCATGATCTCATGAAGGCGTTGTGCGACGCAGGCTATGTAGTTTCACTTGAAACTGGCAATGCGATGGATATTTCAAAAGTAGACCCTCGGGTCTATATTGTATTGGATATAAAAACGCCTGCTTCCAATGAAGAGCCTAATAATGTGTATAAAAATTTAGATCATATTAAGAGCACCGATTCTCTCAAGTTTGTAATTTGTAATGAGTCTGATTACCAGTGGTCGAAACAGCAATTAAGCGAACGTGCTTTGGCTGATAAATGCGAGGTATTTTTCTCGCCATCAGCCGATCAATTATCACCAACCGATTTGGCCGATTGGATGATTCGTGATCAATTGCCAGCACGTATGCAAATTCAGTTACACAAGCTACTTTGGAATAATGAAGCAGGCCGTTAGCAAGTGCTGAGCCGAGGCTGGTTTTATTTGTTATCGTGCAGAGCAATAAGCTGTGTTCCTAGAATAGAAAGCACACAGTAAGCCGTAAAGTAATAAAAACCCTCATGCAAAGTGGCTGAAACTGCTTCATTTGAATGCGTCGCTAAATAAGCCATAAAGATACTCACCACAAATACATCCGCCATCGACCATTTACCAATCACAGAAACAAATTTAAATAATGGTTCACGCCATCGATTATTTTTGAATAAAAGTACCATCAGCAATATTACAACCTTCAAAATTGGGATCACTACGCTGAATATCAGAATTAGCCAAGCCACTAAGTGGTTTTGATTAAAAAATAAGTTCTCAATAGTTTGAACAATGCTCTGGGTAGCTTCATATAGTTCTAATGAACCAATAAAGGGTAAAACGGTCCCAACTTTTATAGTTAACATCGCAAACATAAGACCAGGATAAAGGCAGGCTAGTGAAGCAAGAATTAAAATAAGTGCACATGCGTTGCGTATAGACATAAAGTTTCCCGCAAAAGTTAAATTACACCACAAATTACCGCAAAAAAGACCTTATTACAGGCCTAAAAAAGGTTGACCGAAATGGCTGTAAACTTGATAATACGCCACCTTTGAGGGCCGCCAAGATTTTTATTGAACGGTTTTTTCCTCATAGAAATTGAATAATGGGGCGTTAGCTCAGTTGGTAGAGCATCTGACTTTTAATCAGGTGGTCGCGC
>CAZJWW010000016.1:16804-28994 GCA_964549895.1 uncultured Gammaproteobacteria bacterium | reverse complement strand
CCGTGAATCAAAAATTAGAAATCCAATTTGAAGCGGACTGGTTGAGTAAAAATCCCTTAACCGAAGCTGATTTAAAACAAGAGCATAGCTGGCTAAAAGCCATCGGGATTACGCTCAATTTTTCCTAGAGCATTTTTAGACAGTCGTTCTCCAAGGATTGTAATCACGAACTACAGCCAAGAACTATAACCAAATACTACAGCCAAGGAATTTTAGAGTTGTTCAGTATAACGGTTTAATAAGGTTCCCTGAATAGTAAAGCTGTCGTCGTCTTTATCACTGATGGTCGGTTTGTATCGACCGTCGGCCTGCATTACCCAAGCCTCAGTACTGTCCTGCAAATACAATTCAAGCTCGCCTAAAATTTGATCTTTAAGCTTTTTATCCAATACGGGTGTGCATTGCTCAATACGATTACGCAAGTTGCGCGGCATTAAATCTGCACTGGAAATAAACAACTCGCTGTGTTCAGAAGCAGAGCCCTCAGCGGATTTAGAAGAGCCCTCAGCGGGTATAGATGAAGAGCCCTCAGCGGATTTAGAAGAGCCCTCAGCGGGTGTCAATGAAGAGCCCTCAGCGGATTTTTTTGAAGAGCCCTCAGCGGGCGTTTTGGACGAGTCGTTTAAAAAATAGAACACCCGACCATGTTCCAGAAAACGTCCCACTACTGAACGCACAGTTATATTTTCAGACACGCCGCTGAGCCCAGGGCGTAAACAGCAAATGCCCCGTACAATCAAATCGACTTTAACGCCAGCTTGTGAGGCTTCGTACAATTCATTAATAATGCCTGGGCTAGATAAGCCATTGACTTTGACTATCACGCGACTTGCTTTGCCCGCCTTAGCGTTGACGGCTTCTCGACGCAGCTTTTCAGTGAACATATTGGCGATCCCGAAAGGTGATTGATATAAGCGGTTTAGCTCTGGATTCGAGCTTTGGGTCGTCAATTGCATAAATATCTCATGCACATCGTGAGTGATTTGCTTGTCTTTGGTGATCAAACCATAGTCTGTGTAGACGCGCGTATTACCTTGATGGTAATTACCTGTGCCCAGATGTCCGTAGCGGCGAAGCTTGCCACTTTCGCGCCTCACCACCAATAACATTTTGGCATGGGTTTTTTTGCCAACCATACCGTAAACAACGTGCGCGCCCGCCGCCTGCAGCCGCTCAGCGGTGGTTAGGTTGTTTTGTTCATCGAACCGAGCCATTAATTCAATAACTACGGTTACTTCTTTACCCGAACGTGCAGCCGCCGCCAAATGCTCGACCATGATTGAGTCAGGTCCAGTACGGTACAGAGTTTGTTTTATCACTAGTACACTCGGATCTGTAGCAGCTTGGCGCAAAAAATCTACCACCGGCGCAAATGACTGAAAGGGATGATGCAACAATATGTCGCCATTGCTAATCGCTTCAAACAAATTACTTTGATGACCTAAATATTCAGGAACTGAAGGACTGTAATTTAGATACTTAATCGTGGGCCGATTCACTATGTCAGGGAGGCTGATTAAGCGATTTAGGTTAACCGGGCCGTTAACCTGATAAATCATATCTTCAGACAATTTAAAACGGTCCCTTAAAAATGCTGTGATTCGCTTCGGACAATTTTTTGATACTTCGAGTCTAATGGCTTCTCCATATAATCGCGATGGAAGTTCACCTTCGAGAGTGCGCGCCAAATCTTCGACTTCTTCCAAATCTACATACAGATCACTATTACGCGTAATTCTGAATTGATGACAACCCAGAACCTTTACATTCGAGAACAATTTTTTGATGTGCGCGTGAATAACGGATGACAAATAGACATATTCGTATTCATTTTCACACAACTCTTCTGGCAAGCGTATAAATCGCGGTAAGGCCCTTGGCGCTGGTACTACGGCGATGTTGTGTGCATCGTCTCGCTCTGGATCGTGCAAATCAACCACTATACCCAAACCTTTATTAATCGTTAATGGGAATGGATGGGCTGGATCTAAGCGAATCGGGGTTAATATTGGTAGAACTTGGCGTTTAAAATAGTCTTTTAACCACTTTCTTTGTTTGTTCGACCATTGATCCATGGTCAAAAAGCGAATTCCGTGTTTCTCGAGTTCAGGGAAAACTTGTTCATTTAATATTTGGTATTGCAAATCAACTAATAGATGGGCCTGCTCGCTGATTTTTTCTAATATAGATTTTGGTGTCAGTCCGTCAGCCCCCTCTGTGGAAATATTGCTCGCCGCCTGTGCTTTTAGACCGGATACCCGGATTTCAAAAAACTCATCCATATTTGAGCTGAATATACACAAAAATTTTAACCGCTCTAATAAAGGCGTTGTTGGCTTTAGCGCCATGTGTAAAACGCGCTCATTAAATGACAATAAACTTAATTGAGGGTTTAGATAGAGGTTTAAATTATTATTTTCAGTCATTTAAATCGTGTTCTTGATATTCATTGTCTAACTAATGAGTTCAAACTATGAGTTTTAATTATTCATTTAATTCATGTGTAATATTACAAAAGGCCTAGAAGTGTATTGTTTTTAATAAGTTTTTTAATAATTGCCTATGGTATATTAGCACTTAATCTAATGATTTGACGAACTCGAATACCACAACACCTTCAATCCTTGTAGAAGATCAATATAAATTTGTTAATCACGTTATGATCAAGCCCCATATCGCATGATTGTAACTACTTTAATCTCAACGCTGAAGCAGCAAAAAAAATAGAAAAATGTTAGAAACCGACGATCTAAGAATTGCGCAAACTAAAGAACTTATCTCACCTGCACAAATTCATGAACAATTCCCAGCAACTGATCAAGCAGTGGCCACTACTTCTAAGGCGCGATCTGAGATTCAGGCCATTATGTCAGGCCAAGATGACCGTATTGTTGCAATCGTTGGCCCATGTTCCATTCATGATCCAGTTTCTGCGCTAGAGTATGCGGGGCGATTAGCGCAATTAAAACAAGAACTGGCCGATGACATGGTTATTGTCATGCGCGTTTATTTCGAAAAACCGAGAACCACTGTGGGATGGAAAGGATTGATCAATGATCCTGATTTGAATAGTACCTATAGTGTCAACAAGGGCTTGGGTATAGCTCGTGATCTACTTTTGTCAATTAATGGCATAGGTGTGCCGGCTGGCTGTGAATACCTAGACTTGATTACGCCCCAATATGTGGGTGACGTAGTATCATGGGGTGCGATTGGTGCGCGCACCACAGAAAGTCAATGCCATCGTGAACTTGCATCGGGCCTTTCGTGCCCTGTTGGTTTTAAAAATGGTACCAATGGTAATTTGAAAATTGCGGTAGATGCCATTGGCGCCGCCAGTAACCCGCATCACTTTTTGTCAGTTACTAAAGAAGGGCGAACCGCTATTTTCAATAGTACTGGTAATGAATTCACGCATATTATTCTGCGTGGTGGTGCTGATGGACCGAATTACGATGCAGGGCACATACAAAAGTCTGCAGATATGCTGACAGCAGCGCAGCTACGCCCAAATATCATGGTCGATTTCAGCCACGCTAATAGCTATAAAACGCCCTCGCGTCAGCGCGAAGGTTGTGACGACATTTGCAGGCAACTAGAGCTGGGAGAAACGAGAGTATTTGGCGTAATGATTGAGTCGCATCTTGTCGAAGGCAATCAAAGCGTTAAAGAGGGTCAAGAATTAACCTATGGTCAGAGCATTACTGATGGTTGTATTGGTTGGTCGGATACTGAAGAACTTTGCCGTAAACTCGCAAATGCGGTACGATCAAGGAGAACCGCAAATGCGGCTTAATTAATAGTACTGTTTTTGAGTAATTAGGGGCTCTGTGATAATTACTAACATACTAGACACGAGTTTTTTATGCCCAAGAAATCGGGAGTATTAGTCATGGAACTACGCATAGTGAAATTCATATTGAAATTCATGGTTAAATTCATGGCTAAATACGGGTACAGGTCATTCATTTGAAACGATTTGCGTTATTAGGTGAGCCGCTTGGGCACAGTCTAAGCCCGGCACTACATAAAGCGATTTATCGTCAATTAGAGATTGACGATGCGTCTTATCGATCCGTAGAACTTCCTGAAGAAAGATTAAAAAGCTTTTTCTCAGGTTTTCGTGTTGGCGGTTTTGATGGTGTGAATGTAACCGTCCCGCATAAAGCGTCCATTATCGCTATGCTCGATGAAGTAGACAGTAAAGCCAAGTTGCTGAATGCGGTTAACTGTGTCAATCGAGTGGGCAATAAGCTAACGGGATACAATACGGATTTATTGGGTTTTGATTATTCCTTACGTCAGCAGGACCTCTCAATATCAGGGAACGAGTTCGCTATATTAGGTGCTGGTGGTAGCGCTCAAGCAGTGGGAGCGGTGCTTGCTGAAGGCGAAGCTAAATTAATCTCTGTGATGAATCGTACGCCAGAGCGCGCGGAAGCACTGAAGGAAACTATTTTGGCCGTTAATCCTGAGGTTAAGGTTAAATTGGTTGACGAAGATAAGTTGTTGGCGCGGGCCAAACATTTAGATTGCGTGATTAATACCACCCCTATGGGGATGCGCCCGAGTAAAGAATCAGCGTTAAGCAGCAAAGCGAGTAAAGAATTATTTAACAGCAATATGCTGGCCTTTGACCTAGTTTATAACCCGTTAATGACACCATTTTTGAAAACTGCCGAGGCGCAAGGTGCTCCGATCGCCGGTGGCCTACAAATGTTGGTTGCACAGGCTGTCTATTCAGTAGAAATATGGATGGGTGGAAATATTGTTGCACACGTTGATATGAATGCGCTGGCAAGGGACCTTGAGAAAGCGATAAAATAGGATTCACCTGTTCTTAAAGTGTGTCCCGCACATGCAGCTCTGAATTATATGCAGCACCGAATATAGTTAAATGAACACTTCTATCCATCAAGACTCTCAGGTGATTCCGCTTGAGCTTGCCGAACATTCTTATGAGATTACTGTGGCCAATGGTTTGCGAAATTCCTTGGCTGATCTGTTGCAGCCATGGAACCAAGGGCAAAAATGGGTGATTTTAACTCAGCAAGCGATTTTTGATCTCTATCAACCCATTATCGAAGATTTGCGTCGCAGTGGTTACAAGATTAGTCCGATCATTGTGCCGGGCGATGAGTCAGCCAAAAACATTATGCATGCTGAAGAGGTTTGGAGCCAAATGGTTCAGCTTGGGTGCGATCGATCCTCAATCCTATTGGTATTGGGCGGTGGTGTGGTGGGTGATCTGGGAGGTTTTGTGGCAGCCACGTATATGCGCGGCATTCCCTTCATTCAAATACCGACCACCTTATTGGCAATGATTGATTCTGCCATTGGTGGCAAGACCGCCGTTAACCTTGCGGCCGGAAAAAACCTGGTAGGTGCGGTCTATCAACCAAAAGCAGTTTTCGTAGATCCTGACTTTTTACAAACGCTGCCCGAGCGAAATGTTGTCTCCTCATTAGCAGAGGCGATTAAATATGGGTTTATTCGAGATAAATCGATTTTCGACACAATCGATGCCCGTTTTGAAGATCTAGTAGCGCTCTCAGATAAGGCCTTACTCTTTGAAATAATCGCCAAAAGCTGCCGTATAAAAGCGCAAATTGTCTCTAATGACCAGTTTGAAAATGGCGAACGACGTTTGCTCAATTATGGACACACGATTGGCCATGCATTTGAGACGATTCAGGCTTATGGCGGGCTATACCATGGCGAAGCTGTTCTCTATGGGATGAAATGCGCTAATTTCATTTCCCATAAAAAGGGCCTTATTAGCGACGATCAATACGCCAGTGCGCAAGGTGTGCTAAACCGCTTTGTGCTGCCAGAATTGGGTACGGTTGCGCCCGAAGAAGTGTTAGCGGTAGTCGCGCACGACAAAAAAAATATTAATGGCAAACTTAATTTTATTTTGTTAGATGATATCGGTAATGGCATCGTTAATACGGATGTAACTCATGACGACATTATCGACAGTCTTTCAGCGGTTGCTTGAACAACGTATAAATTGGCTGGATTGCTTTAAGCGAGGGTATTCAACTTGAAAATACTTATTATCAATGGGCCAAACCTAAACTTATTGGGTGAGCGCGAACCTGAAGTATATGGCAGCGAGAGCCTGAAAGACCTCTGCGATTGGCTAGCAAAAGAAGCGGTGGCCAAAGATCTTGATCTGGCGTTTTTCCAGTCGAACCATGAAGGCGAGCTTATCGATTTTTTGCATGACAATCGGCGTATTGCAAAAGGCGTGGTGATTAATCCTGGCGGTTTAACCCATTATTCGGTGGCACTTCGTGATGCGATTGCAGGCTGCCAGATTCCCACCGTAGAAGTTCATATTTCAGATATTCATGCCCGCGAAGATTTCCGCAAAGTGTCAATGATTAAGGATGTGTGTATCGCGCAAATATCAGGTCGAGGAAAACAAGGTTATGTGGAAGCGCTAAGCCTATTAACAAAGGCGCTTTAAACAAGCTGCTTTGACAAAAAAAGCCTATTAATAAGAAAAAGTACAGTTTTACCCTCGGGCTACATCGTTAATTTATAAGCTCGTAAAATTGCACTATTAATCCCACTATTAATCCAACGATGAAATTTGACCTCCTCAATACCGATCAATCGGCTCGCCGAGCCAAATTATCGTTTGCACGTGGAGAGATTCAAACGCCTATTTTTATGCCGGTAGGTACGTCTGCAACCGTCAAAGCGGTTACTCCAACCGAGCTAGAAGAAGTAGGGGCGCAAATCGTCTTGGGGAATACTTTTCATTTGATGTTACGACCAGGTACCGATGTAATTCAGGCGCACGGAAATTTGCATGATTTTATGCAATGGCAAAAACCAATTTTGACCGACTCTGGCGGTTTTCAAGTCTGGTCTTTGGCGGAATTGCGCAAAATTTCAGAAAAAGGAGTTACGTTTCGCTCGCCAATTGACGGCAGTGAGAAATTTTTGGGTCCTGAAGAAGCCATTGATATTCAACGAAAGCTAGGCGCTGATATTGTAATGATCTTCGACGAATGCACGCCTTACCCTGCAACGGTGCAAGAAGCCAGAGACTCTATGCAGTTGTCGTTACGTTGGGCAGAAAGGTCCAAATTAGCGCATGGCGATAGTCAAAGTGCTTTGTTTGGGATTATTCAAGGGGGCATGTATGAGGCCTTACGTGACGAGTCCTTGGTAGCGCTAAAAAGTATTGGCTTTGACGGCTATGCCATTGGTGGTTTGTCGGTGGGCGAACCCAAAGAAGAAATGTATCGAGTACTAAAGCATCTAACCCCAAACATGCCGATTGATGCGCCTCGGTATTTAATGGGTGTTGGCACCCCTGAAAACTTAGTCACTGCGGTACACTATGGTATTGATATGTTCGATTGCGTGTTGCCTACCCGTAATGCACGCAATGGCTGGCTGTATACTCAAACAGGGGTGGTTAAAATACGTAATGCCAAATATGAAATGGATACTCGGCCAATTGATGAAACCTGTGCATGCAGCACTTGTAAACAGTTTTCTCGTTCTTATATAAAACATCTACTGAAAACTAATGAAATTTTGGGAGCGCGTCTAGCTACCGTCCATAACTTACACTTCTTCTTAGATTTGATGAAACAAATGCGTGCAGCGATTGAGGCGGGTCAATTTGCCGAATTTCGTGGTAATTTTTTCGAAATGCGTGGTAGCCGAGATCATACTGAAATTGTCTGAAAACATGCTTAAATGCGCTATTTATAGCGTCAAGTCTGGTCTAAAAATGCAGTAATCTGTGGCATAATCCGCCTTCAAATTTGCACTTTAGGCGCATGAAGTAATATTCAAAACCTAACTAACTAAATTTAAAAACAGCAAGGTTAACGTTATGAGCTTTTTTATCTCTGATGCAATGGCGCAAGCGGCCGGTGGTCCAAGTGGGCTAACGAGTTTCTTGCCAATGATCGCGTTGTTCGTGATCTTTTATTTTTTATTGATCCGTCCACAACAAAAACGTCAAAAAGAACATCGCAATATGGTGGCTGGATTAGCCAAAGGCGATGAAATTGTGACCATGGGTGGCGTGCTGGGCAAGATCACGTTAGTTGATGAAAATTTCATTTCACTCGAAGTTGCCAATGGGATTGAGATTAAAGTCCAGAAAGTTTCAGTGCAAGCGATGATGCCCAAAGGGACTGTTTAATAAACCCGCTCAAGGCTGTCTAGAAAACCTGCTCAAGGCTGGTTCATTGTTTACACCCGCTCATGGCTGGCTTTTTGTTTACACCCGCTCAGGACTGGCTTTTCGTTTAAACCCGCTCAGGGCTGTTTTAAAAATTAAGTTCGACACTGTTTAGAAAATATAAGCTGAAGATTGTTTAGAAGATAATATGAATAGAAATCCTGTTTGGAAATATTTGTTGCTAGTGCTAATTGTGGCTTTTGGCATAATTTATGCCGCCCCCAATTTGTTTCCAGCTGAGCCTGGTGTGCAAGTCATCGGCGTGCGCAATGCGGAAGTTGATGCCAATCTCATGGGTCGGGTTGAGCGTGCATTAAAAAGTAATGATATTGAAGTTAAGAGCATAGAACTTAAGAGCGAGGCAGTTCGTGTACGCCTTTTTTCTGAGGACGATCAAACGCATGCTCAAGAAGTATTGCGACCAATACTTGGAACTGATTACCCTGTTGCTCTTGCTGATATGCAGACCACGCCAAACTGGTTACAAAGCTTGGGCGGGGCACCCATGTACCTAGGTCTGGATCTTCGTGGTGGGGTGCATTTCTTACTACAGGTTGACATGGACGCCGCACAGGCCACTGCCAGCACCAATTATTTGGACGACATTAAAAAGCTATTTAGAGAAAATAAGCTATACAACTCTGGCGTGTCCCGCAATGGCAGTGGCGCAATTAATACCGCATTTAAAACCGAGGAATTGCGTGATGAGGCAGTCAATGAACTGCGTAAGGGATTTCCCGAGTTACAAACATTAGCGACTGAAAATAATGAACGTTTTCAGTTATCCATTAAATTGTCCGACGAAGTTAATGCTGAGATTCGCACCGCGGCCTTAAAAAAGAATATTATCGCCATTCGCAATCGAATTGATCAACTGGGGGTATCTGAACCTGTTATTCAGCAACAAGGCACTGATCGGATTGTGGTGCAGCTACCTGGTGTGCGAGATCCGAGTGAAGCGAAAAAGATTTTAGGTAAAACAGCCACTCTCGAAGTGCGCGCGGTGGATGAAAAAAATGCCTTAGATTCGAGTATTCGTGGCCGTGTGCCAGCCGGTTCGAAGCGCTATTTCTTTCAAGATAAAACCCCCATTTTGTTAAAAAACCGATTGCTGTTTTCAGGCGAAAATATTATTGATGCCAGTTCGGGAATTGACGCTCAATTTGGTGGCCCGACGGTGAGCATCACCCTGGATACTAAGGGCTCAAATATTAATTCCGATTTCACCGGTGACAATATTGGTAATCGTATGGCGGTGATTTACCTCGAAAATATAAGCGACGTTAAAATAGACAGCGAGGGTAATCAAAAGATCAGCAATAAAAAGATTGAGTATGTGCTTACCGCTCCCGTTATTCGCGATCAACTTGGTAAGCGGTTTCAAATAACAGGCTTAGATAGCCCACGCGAAGCTCAAGATCTAGCATTGCTGCTGCGTGCTGGTTCATTGGCGGCACCCGTTTACATTATTGAAGAGCGCACCGTTGGCCCCAGTTTGGGTGCAGAAAATATTGAAAAAGGCTTCAAATCCGTACTCTATGGCTTTCTGGCAGTACTTGTGTTTATGATTATTTATTATCGAATATTTGGTGCGATTGCCAGTTTTGCATTGGTACTAAATTTGGTGATCATTGTCGGTGTTTTATCACTGTTGCAGGCTACCCTAACCTTACCGGGTGTGGCTGGCATGGTGTTAACAGTCGGTATGGCGGTGGATGCTAATGTCTTGATTTTTGAGCGTATCAGAGAAGAAATACGCGCGGGCGCAACCCCGCAAATGGCTATTCATCGAGGTTACGATAATGCCTTTTCGACTATTATTGATGCCAACCTAACTACTTTGATTGCCGCCTTGGTGTTATTTAATTTTGGCACTGGCCCAATTCAAGGTTTCGCAATAACTTTGAGTATCGGTATTGCAACTTCTATGGTTACAGCGATTTTTGTATCGCGGATTGTGGTTAATTTTATTTTCGGCAAGCGCCGGCTCGACACTTTAGCGATTTAGGAAAACATCATGCAAATACTCCCAAATCTAACCAAGATTAATTTTATTGGTCTGCGCAAAATTGCCGCCGTCCTATCGGTAATACTTGTTGCGGCCAGCCTTTATTCATTGATAACTCAGGAACTCAATTACGGTATCGATTTTACCGGTGGCACAAAAATTGAACTAGCTTATCAACAAGAAGTCTCGGTAGTTGACATGAGAGAAATCTTGCAGCAGGGCGGCTATGCCGATAGCGTAGTACAGTATTTCGGCAGTAATCGTGACGTCCTTATCAGGCTGCCGTTGTCTGAAAAAAACAGCAGTGCCGACATTAGCACTAATATCGTATCTTTGTTAGATGGTTCTAGTCTTGGTAAATCCGAAATATTAGGCGTTGAGTTTGTCGGCCCCACTTTCGGTAAAGAATTATTTGAGAAAGGCATTTTGGCTTTGGTGTATGCACTTATTGGCGTCATGATCTATGTGGCTTTTCGTTTTGAGTGGAAGTTCTCGCTCGGTTCGGTAGTGGCGTTGATACACGATATAATCATTACTTTAGGGATATTTTCATTACTGCGTTTGGAGTTCACCTTGCCGGTGTTGGCCGCACTATTGGCGGTGATTGGTTATTCCTTGAACGACACGATAGTGGTATTTGATCGAATACGCGAAAATTTTCGCAAACTGCGTGAAACAGATACCAAAGAGACTATGAATATCTCTATTAACCAAACCTTGCCAAGAACTATTTTAACGTCCTTGACCACGCTATTAGTGTTGGTGGCCTTATATTTTTACGGTGGTGATGCGCTAAATGGCTTTGCCGCTACCTTAATAATCGGCGTGCTGATCGGTACCTATTCATCTATTTTTGTTGCCAGCCCAACGGTATTGGCCTTAGGTGCAAAAGCCGAAGATCTGATTGTTGAAGAGGTTGAGAAAGAGGGCGTAGACCAACCCGATATGCCTTACATGCCCTAATTGAAATTGATAGTTAGATTGATAGTTAAAGAATAGTGAAATAAATAACCTAAGGACAAGTCAGAAAGTTTTGTGTGCTGCCAATTTATAGGTGGTGGTTTGAACCGTATCTAAATTTTAAGTAGAGAAATCCCTGTGTTTAATAAAAGTAACGACATTGAAAGTACCGACCCAGAGTTGTGGGCCGCGGTTGTAAAAGAAAATCAGCGACAAGAAGAACATATAGAGCTCATCGCTTCTGAAAACTACGCCAGCCCTGCAGTGATGCAGGCCCAAGGCTCAAAATTAACTAATAAGTATGCTGAAGGCTACCCTGGGAAGCGTTACTACGGAGGGTGTGCCTATGTAGATGTGGCTGAAGATTTAGCCATAGAAAGGTTGAAGAAACTATTTGGCGC
This sequence comes from uncultured Gammaproteobacteria bacterium, assembly GCA_964549895.1. Taxonomy (GTDB): domain Bacteria; phylum Pseudomonadota; class Gammaproteobacteria; order Arenicellales; family Arenicellaceae; genus Arenicella. Next base: position 17,407 of record CAZJWW010000016.1, on the reverse strand, counting down.
TGATTATGCAAATGTGCAGCCACATTCAGGGTCGTCGGCCAATATCGCGGTTTATCAAGCCGTTCTAAACCCAGGCGATACGGTTTTAGGTATGAGTTTGGATCACGGTGGTCATTTAACTCATGGCGCAAAGGTCAATTTTTCTGGTCGTTTATATAATTCCGTTCAGTATGGACTGGTTGAAGAGACCGGCGAGATAGACTACGACCAGGTTGAAGCCTTAGCTCTCGAGCACAAACCTAAAATGATTATTGCTGGTTTCAGCGCTTACTCAAGAGTCGTAGATTGGCAGCGTTTTCGAGATATATCTGACCAAGTAGGCGCCGTCATGATGTGTGATATTGCTCATGTAGCCGGTTTAATTGCCACTGGTCACTATCCTAGCCCTATTCAAATAGCCGATGTATGCACGTCCACCACGCACAAAACACTGCGCGGCCCGAGGGGCGGCATTATTATGGCCAAAGCTAACCCAGAACTTGAAAAAGCGTTTAATTCTCGGGTGTTTCCTGGTACCCAAGGCGGGCCATTAATGCATATTATTGCAGCAAAAGCGATGGCTTTTAAAGAAGCGTTAGAGCCTGAATTTGCTGACTATCAAGC
>CAZJWW010000016.1:0-16794 GCA_964549895.1 uncultured Gammaproteobacteria bacterium | reverse complement strand
ACAAGTGTTGGCTAATTCAAAAGTGTTGGCTAATGGTTTGAAAGAACGCGGCTATGCACCTGTTTCAGGCGGCACTGATAACCATTTAAGCTTAATTAGCCTAGTGGCTAAAGGCATTACTGGTAAGGCGGCCGAAGCGGCATTGGGTGCGGCTTATATCACCGTTAACAAAAACAGCGTGCCTGCCGATCCTCAAAGCCCATTTGTCACCAGTGGTATTCGTATCGGCACGCCGGCTATTACCACGCGAGGTTTTGGTGAAACCGAAACCGCTCAATTAGCCACGTGGATGGCCGATGTGATGGACACCATTACGGTAGATGGTGAATTTGACAAAGATTTAGTAGCTAAAATTAAAGAGGAAGTAGTGGCGCTGTGCAGCCGTTTTCCAGTCTATGACCACGCAGACTAGTCTGTGTGCTAGTCTAAATAAGCATGCGCTGCCCCTTTTGCCAAAACGAAGATACCCGAGTTGTTGACTCTCGTTTAACTGACGATCGTGATGCTGTGCGCCGCCGCCGTTCTTGTGAAGCCTGCAATGAGCGTTTTAGTACCATGGAAGAAGCTAATTTAAAGCTCCCTTATATAGTTAAGTCCAATGGCGATCGTGAACATTATGATCAGACAAAATTAGCACGTGGCCTTGAACGGGCATTAGAGAAACGCCCTGTAGATTCAGACCAAATTGAAAGTATTCTGCACAGTATCAAACGAAAATTATTAACCATGGGTGAGCGAGAATTGCCTGCTCGTGAGATTGGCGAACTAGTGATGGATGAATTACGAGAAGTCGATCAGGTCGCCTATGTACGTTTTGCCTCTGTGTACAGGTCTTTTCAGGATGTCGATGCCTTTAGTGATGAAATCAAGCGATTGCAAGAACAGACCTTGCACGGACGTCAAGAACGCCGTGCCAAAGCTAAAAAAAATATTAAGTCTAATAAATGATGGTGGCCGCTTCTAACTCCGTTCAAGGCTTAGACGATACCGCGATCATGCAGCGGGTGCTTGATCTTGCTGTTCAGGGTGCTAACAGCACGCAGCCAAACCCAATGGTCGCTTGTATTATCGTGAACAATGATGAAATTGTCGCTGAAGCTTTTCATCAGCTGGCCGGTGAATCACATGCTGAGCGACTGGCATTATCAATAGCGGGCGATCGAGCGCGTGATAGTACTGCCTATGTCAGCCTTGAGCCATGTTGTCATCAAGGCCGCACACCACCTTGTACGGATGCTTTGATTAACGCTGGCGTTAAAAAAGTGGTTGTTGCTATGCGTGACCCAAACCCTTTGGTAGAAGGCGGTGGTTTTGAGCAACTAGCCAGAGCCGGTATTGAGGTTAATTCAGGAGTGCTCGAAGAGCAAGCGCGCTGGTTGAATCGCGGATTCGTAAATCGGATGCATAATCATCGGCCATGGGTTGTTTTAAAATCAGCCGCCACTTTGGATGGACGCACTGCTGATTTTGATGGACAAAGTAAGTGGATAACCGGTAGCGAGGCACGGGAAGATGTGCAAAAGATTCGTGCTAAAAGTTCGGCCATTATTACTGGTATTGGCACCGTATTAGCGGATGACCCAAATTTAAACGTGCGAATAGACGGTTGCCAACGACAGCCCCTGCGGGTGGTATTGGATAGCCAGCTGAAGATTCCACTAGATGCCCGTATTATTGGTTCAGATGAAAAACTAATGATTTTTACTTTATCTGAAAATTCCGACAAGATTTCCGCTTTGATCGAGTTGGGTGTCGAAGTCATTCAGCACTCGCATGATGCTAGCGTTCGTTTAGATTTAACAAAGGTTTTGAAAGAACTCGCAGAGTGGGAATGCAACGAGGTCCTCGTTGAAGCGGGGTCAACAGTGAGCGGGGCGTTTTTAGAGGCGGGTTTAGTGGATGAGCTAGTCATGTTTTATGCCGGCAGCATTTTAGGTGATCGAGGTAAAAATATGTTTGATCTTAAACACGGCGTTGCATTTGAAAACCGAGCTGAATATCAGGTGCAAGATGTTACTATGGTTGGTTCTGACGTTCGTGTGACGGCCTTGAACTTAAAAAGTGCTGCGGCGCTTTCCAATTAGCGAATAGATAGTGAGCGGCTAAACATTATATTGACAGCGTATGTTTACAGGTATTGTTGAAACTCGTGGTGAAGTAGTGGGTCTAGACCCAATAGGAGGTGATGTGCGCATTACCATTAGCGCCAAAGAGTATCTTGAGAGTAATATAAACTTAGGCGATAGCATTTCTGTCAATGGTTGTTGCTTAACGGTAGTAGAACGTCAAGCTGATAGGCTTTCATTCGACGTGTCGAAGGAATCAATGAGCTTAACTCTAATCCAGGGTTGGCAAGAAGGTACGCAGGTTAATTTGGAAATGGCATTATTGCCAACCACCCGCATGGGTGGTCATATGGTAACGGGTCATGTCGACGGCTTGGCGACCTTAACGACGCTTAAACAAGATGCGCGTTCTTGGCGTATGGCTTTTGAAGTGCCCCAGAATTTGTGCAAATACATCGTAAAAAAGGGCTCAATAACGGTCGACGGCATTAGTTTGACCGTTAACAATGTTGAGAGAAATGAATCTAATAATATTTTTGATATCAATATCATACCTCATACTCTTAAAGTAACTACTCTGGGCAATTTGGAGGTAGGTGATAGAGTACACATTGAGGTAGATCTTATTGCGCGCTACATTGAGGGTTTGTTGCAGGGAGAACCGACTGCTGACGTTACAAACGCGCCAGTGTTTGGTACTCAAGAAAGCCATAAAACATAAAACTATGCCTATTACTCCACTGTTCGCTGCTATTTTCGCTCTGGGTTACCTATATCTAGCGATCGTGGTGATCAAAATACGACGGTCAGAGAAGATAACTTATGGTTTAGAAAATCGTGATTCTGTTAAAAATCGTGATTTAGAGAAAGCCGTGCGCATTCATGCAAATTTCATCGAGTACGTACCATTAGCGCTAATTCTATTTTGGTTTTTGGAGAATATTACGTATTCGCACAAGGCGGTATTTTGGTTAGGATGTATTTTGTTAGTCGCCCGCGTTGCCCATGTGATAGGAATGAATAATCCCCGGGATTATATAATATTTCGTGTTGCTGGGACCGCAGCGACTCTTACCGTTATTGCATTTGGCGCGATTAAACTTATTTGGTGGTATTTACCAGTAACCATATAAAAGCTGCTTTATACTGTGTTCTTTAGACAATCTCTTTTTAAAAGAAAAAGTGTCATTTCATGCCCGACTCTTTATTTCCGACTCTTCATGCCCGACTTAGGCCAATTTCAATAAAACTGCGTTTATAAAAAATGTCCAACCGACACAATGCACGTAAAGCGGCCGTTCAAGCTTTGTATCAATGGGATATTACCCAACAAGCGGCAGATGAAATTGAACCTCAGTTTGCTCAGATCCACAATATGCAAAATATTGATCGCAAATTTTTGAAAGAGATTATGCGCGAGGTACCTAATAATGAGTCTGAACTTGAAGAAGCCATAACGCCTTTTATCGGCAGAGAATTCAGCAGTTTGGACCCTGTCGAACGCGCGATTCTAAGGCTTGGCACTTATGAACTTAAATTTCGCCCCGATGTTCCTACTAAAGTCGTTATAAATGAAATGATTGAATTGGCCAAAACCTTTGGCTCAGATCATAGCTATAAGTTTATTAACGGCGTTATAGACAAGCTGGCTGTTGCGCTTAGAACATCAAGCTAAGTCTATTCAACTCAGGTCTTATCATTGACTGAATTCTCCCTCATTAAGCGCTATTGCCAAGATATTGGTAAATTGCACGATGAGACCCGCATTGGTGTTGGTGATGATGCGGCTGTGGTTAGTGTGCCAACTGGCATGGAGCTGACCATTAGTGTTGATACTATGGTGGAGGGTGTTCATTTTTTCTCTGATATCGATCCAGCGAAACTTGCGCATAAATTACTGGCCGTCAATTTAAGTGACATGGCCGCCATGGGGGCTGAGCCAAAATGGGCGACCCTAGCACTGACGTTGTCGCGTACTTCTGACTCTTGGTTAGCGGCTTTTTCGGCGTCACTCGATAAGTCCTCTAGATACTATGGTGTGCAACTTATAGGCGGTGATACGACTCAAGGCCCATTGTCTTTATCTATGCAAATCATGGGCTTACTGCCGAAATCTAAAGCTTTAACACGAGCTGCTGCAAAACCTGGAGACGACGTTTATATTACCAATACCATTGGTGATGCCGCTTTAGCATTGGCTTATTTGCAGCAAAATGAGCAATTGAAAGAGGTAGATTTATCTGATACTCAGGTGACTTGTTTAACTAAGGCTCTGGAATTGCCAGAACCGCAGATAGCGGTAGGGCAGGCTCTATTGAATTTAGGAAGTGCATGTATTGATATTTCCGATGGCCTAGTCGCCGATTTAACGCATATTGCGGATCAAAGTGCTGTCTCTATCGAACTGGATATAAATCGTGTTCCGCTATCAGAGGAATATAGAAACTTTGTCCGCCAAGGCGGCAATATTGATCTTGCCTTGACTGGCGGCGATGACTATCAACTAGCATTTACGGCCAGTACTGATCATACCGAACAGATACAAGCAATTGAGGATTCGGTAGGCGTACCCTTGAGTAAAATAGGGAGGGTAGTCGAACGTGGAGCCGAGGCTCTAATCTTGCAGGCCAATGGAGCGGAATATAAACTGAACCGGCCAGCGGGTTATCAACACTTTAACAAGTCCTGAGGTTAAGTCTTAAATAGATACGATGGTCGATTCCGCAAGCGATAATACCGCTAATTTCAGACTGAGTAACCCTTCGCACTTTCTCGCGCTAGGTTTCGGTTCTGGTTTGTTGAAACCGGCACCAGGCACCTGGGGTACTTTAGCTTCAATCCCGGTGTTTCTAGCGTTGATCGCGCTAGCGCCGACGGGATCGATTGCTTATTTTGGGGCAGTGCTACTCAGCTTTGTTTTTGGGGTAATCATTTGCGGAAAAACGGCTAGTGATGTTGGCGTGCACGACCACAGCGCTATTGTGTGGGACGAGTTTGTTGGCTTCTGGATCACCATGGCGATCGTAGCACCCAGTTGGTCAAATATTGTGTTAGGTTTTGTATTGTTTCGACTGTTCGACATACTTAAACCGTGGCCAATTAAAGTATTGGATAAATCGGTGCACGGGGGTTTTGGTATTATGATAGATGATGTACTGGCGGGTGTATTCGCGGCAGGACTCCTATATGCTGCGCAACCTTATATAAGCGGCTGAGACTAAAACCATGCATCTCGATACTTCCAATGGGCTAATCGATCAAGCGCACTATATTGCTTCGCCAAATTGTGATGAGCGCGAGTTGGCTAATGAGCCAGAGGTTATAATTATTCACTGCATAAGTTTGCCTCCGGGCGGCTATTCTGAAACTCCGCAAGCTTATTCTGATGCATCGTCAAATGCGGCCGAAGATTATATTAGTCGTTTTTTTTGCAACAAGTTGGCAGCCGACGAACATCCGTATTTTGCCGAAATAGTGCACTTAAAGGTTTCGTCCCATTTTCTAGTTACTCGCGCCGGATGTTTAATTCAATATGTGCCTACTCATATGCGAGCCTGGCACGCGGGTGAATCAATTTGCTTAGGTAAACCCAAGGTCAACGATTTTTCCGTTGGTATTGAGTTGGAAGGTTTGGATACTGATCCAGACGGTTTTAGCGATGCACAGTACACAATGCTGAAACAACTGGTTGCCGCTTTAAGACATGCCTACCCCTCGATAAAAAAATCTAATCTTTTTGCTCATAGCGACATTGCACCGGGGCGCAAACCGGACCCTGGTCCGTATTTTGACTGGGGACGACTGCTCTAGCGTTACTTTAGACAGCCTTTTCTAATCTTAATAATTTGCTATTATGACTCGGTTCGATATTAGTATTGACGGCTGTATTTTTGTGTTACTCGACTCTTTTTACTTAGGCTTAACTCAGAGCATAACTTAGAGCTGTATTATGACCCAAACACCATCGGAGTGAACCATGGCGAGCAAAAAATCATCTTCTCAACCGCGCGTAGCTGTTGTCGCAGGGCTTAGAACTCCGTTCTTACGCATTGCTTCCGGTTATAGCACGGTGCCCGCACGTATTTTGAGCGCACATTTAGTTGCGGAGCTAGTAGAGCGCTCAAATATCGAAAAATCGCTGATCGAAAAACTGGTTTTTGGGCAAGTGGTCATGGCGCCTGATGCGCCGAATATTGCTCGAGAAGTTGTTATGGGCGCTGACCTGCCGGTAGAAGTTGACGCTTATAGTGTTTCCAGAGCCTGTGCCAGCAGCTATCAATCGGCAGCCGACATTGCTATGAATATTCAAGCTGGTGTTATTGATATTGGGATTGCCGGTGGCTGTGACGTCATGTCCCAACCCCCCATTAGCTTGAATAAAAAAATGACTGAAGCAATGGTGCGTTCAAGCTATTCCAAAGGTTCTAAATTAGCGGCATTTAAGGGTATTCGATTCAAAGACATTATTCCCAGTCAGCCTTCCATCAAAGAACCTTCATCTGAGTATACGATGGGCGAGGCCGCGGAAAAAATGGCTAAAGAAAACGGTATAAAACGAGAAGATCAAGATGCATTGGCCCACCAATCGCATGTTAATGCCACTGCGGCTTGGGAGCAGGGTTGGTTTAAAGAGCAAGTCATGCATGTAGTGTTGGGGCCAAAATACAAAGCCATCTCCTCCGATAATTTAGTTCGATCCGGTTCTGATTTGGCTAAGTACGCAAAATTAAAACCCGTATTTGACCGAGAGAATGGCTCGGTAACAGCGGCCAATAGTTCGCCTTTGACCGACGGTGCCAGTGCCGTTATGTTAATGAGCGAATCCAAGGCCAAGGACTTAGGCTTAAGCCCCTTGGGCTATATTAAAAGCCACGCTTTCGCTGCCATTGATCCCGATTGGCAAATGTTAATGGGGCCTTCTTTCGCAACCCCTAAGGCCTTAGACAATGCAGGGCTTAGTTTAAAAGAATTAGACTTGATTGATATGCACGAAGCCTTTGCAGCGCAAGTGTTATCTAATACACAGGCCTTCGCTTCTAAATCCTTTGCTAAAGAAAGACTAAACCGAAGCGCAGCGATAGGCGAGGTAGATTTTGATAAATTTAATATTAGTGGTAGTTCCATTTCTTTAGGCCATCCCTTCGCAGCCACGGGTACGCGCCAAATCACTCAGATGTTATACGATTTAAAACGTACCGGCGGACAATTTGGTTTGGTCACAGCCTGTGCAGCAGGTGGTTTGGGCGCGGCAATGGTGTTGGAAGCGGCTTAAGGCTCAACGTTCTAGACAAAAAAATAGAAAAATAGGAATAAATTATGTCTGTGTTCGACTTGGAAAAAAAAGACGGTATTGCGATTGTTACCATGAACGATCCCAATGAGGCTCAAAACGTTATCAATCAAGGTTTGCAAGATGGTTTCGATAGACTTTTTGCCGATTTACAAAACGACAGTTCACTTAAGGCCTTAATATTTCGCTCTGGTAAGCCAGGCTGCTTTTTAGCGGGTGCCGATATTAGTATCTTTCAAACCATTGAAACCGTAGATGAGGCGCGTGAAGGGTCGAAGTTATTGCATGCCACTTTCCAAAAATTAGTAGATCTACCAATGGTGACAGTTTGCGCCATTGATGGTGTCTGTCTGGGTGGCGGCTTAGAGTTAGCCTTAACGTTTGATTATCGAATTGCAAGTACCGCCAAAAGCACGCGTTTAGGGGTGCCTGAAGTACAATTGGGTGTGTTGCCGGGTGGTGGTGGCACGCAGCGTTTGCCTCGCCTAATTGATTTGCCAACAGCCTTGGACTTGATGTTAACTGGCAAACAACTGGATGCTAAACGGGCAAAAAAAGCCGGCTTGGTCGATGCGATTTGTATGCCTGAAGTGCTAATGGACGTAGCCCATAAGTATGCGGCCAAAGGTGAGCCTAACCGCCAAAAGAGCTTCAAAGAAAAGTTAATGGATACACCGCCTATGCGCGCTTATATTTTCTCACAGGCGAGAAAAACCGTAATGAAGGCAAGTAAAGGCATGTACCCGGCACCGCTTAAAATTTTGGAAGTGGTAAAAGAGGGTCTCGAAACCACTCTAAATAAAGGCTTAGATATTGAAGCGAATGGTTTTGCAGAATTGGTGGTAACACCAGAATCGAAGCAATTGGTGAATATTTTCTTTGCCACCACCGAATTGAAAAAAGACACTGGAGTGGATTCTGATGAAACAGCACGATCCGTAGACCAGGTGGGTATCTTAGGGGCTGGTTTGATGGGGGCCGGCATCGGCTATGTAACCATTGATAAAGCTAAGACATCTGTGCGACTTAAAGACATTGATCCGCAAGGGCTTGCTAGTGGGATTAGTTATATAGGCAAAATTGTTGATAAAAAGCTCGCGCGCCGGCGGATTAAACCGCATCAAAGACAATCCATCATGGCACGCCTTACAGGAACCATTGACTACAGTGGCTTTGCCAATAGTGATGTCGTTATCGAAGCCGTTTTTGAGAGTCTAGACCTCAAACAAAAAATGGTTGCTGATATAGAAGGTCTGTCCAGTAATCGCGAGACTATATTTGCCACCAATACTTCAGCGATCCCGATCGATGATATCGCCAGCAAAGCAAAACACCCTGAAAGGGTAGTAGGCATGCATTATTTTTCGCCGGTTGAAAAAATGCCATTACTAGAAGTGGTTAAAGGTAGTAAAACAGCTGATTGGGCCACTGCCACCGCCGTCGAATTAGGTAAACAACAAGGCAAGACCGTGGTAGTGGTCAATGATGGCCCTGGCTTCTACACGACTCGTATTCTAGTGCCGTACAATATGGAAGCCGTGCGTTTAGTGCTAGAAGGTGTGTCCATTGAAGAAATTGATGCCGCGCTCGAAGAGTTTGGCATGCCAGTCGGGCCTATTAAATTGATGGACGAAGTGGGTATTGATGTCGGCGCTCACATCGTTGTGACCCTAAATGATGCATTTGGTGATCGTATTCCGTTACTCGATGGCATTGACAAAGTCATGGACGATGATCGTAAGGGTAAGAAAAACGGCCGCGGATTCTACGATTATAGTGAGCAATCTAAGGGTAAAAATGTAGATCAAAGTATTTATACTCTGATGGGTGTAAGTGACCCAGGTCATGCGCAACTTAGCCGAGCCGATATTTGTGAACGGGTAATATTGTGTATGCTCAACGAAGCGGCGTATTGTTTAGACGATGGCATATTACGCAGCGCGCGTGATGGCGATATTGGTGCTATTTTTGGTTTAGGCTTTCCTCCATTCTTAGGTGGGCCATTTCGCTATATGGACACTTTGAGTGCCACTAACGTGGTCGAAAAACTACAGGCCTTGCAAGCGGATCACGGCGAACGTTTCACGCCTGCGCCGCTATTATTGAAGCTCGCAAAATCAGAGAAAGGTTTTTACTCCTAAATTGTGGAAGCGACAATGATAATTTAGCTGCGTTCGAATAATTGTTTATTGCTTAAGCGCCTATCCAATGGATCTAATTTTATACGCGGTACCTGGTTTCTTTCTGTTGATCGTGGTCGAGCTGATCTACGATCATAAAAAAGGGACTAATTATTATCGTGTCAATGATGCCTTAACCAGTCTTGCAACGGGGACCATAAATCAGATGGTCAGTGTGATTCAAAAACTGATTCCATTGACTCTCTATGTGCTTCTATTTGACGCGGTTGCGTTGATGCAGTGGCCACAGTCTCCTTGGGTATGGGTGCTGGCGTTCGTGCTTTATGATTTATGTTATTACTGGAATCATCGCCTAGGGCATGAAATGAATATTCTCTGGGCAGCACACGTAGTGCACCACTCTAGCGAAGAATATAATTTGACTACCGCCCTAAGGCAAACTGGTACCAGTGTCTTAAGTTTTATATTTTACTTACCGCTGGCATTGCTAGGCTTTGATCCATTGATGATTATTAGTGTCGGGGCATTAAATCTTATTTACCAGTTTTGGGTCCATACACGCTATGTGGGTAAACTTGGCTGGTTTGACATGGTCTTTGTCTCACCTTCCAACCATCGCGTGCACCATGCGCAAAACACAGTTTATATAGATCGAAATTACGGCGGTGTGTTCATATTATGGGATCATCTGTTCGGAAGTTTTCAAAAAGAGTTAGACGAAGAGCCGGTAATATTCGGTATTCGCGGAGCTCTCAATAGCTGGAATCCTTTGTGGGCGAATGCGCAGATTTACGCTCAACTTATACAAGATGCTTGGCGCGCCAAAAATTGGTGGCACAAGTTGACAATTTGGTTTCGTCGCACCGGCTGGAGACCGCCAGATGTGGAGCTTGCCTATCCATTGTATAAAACCAACTTAGAACACCTCCAAAAATTTGATACGGAAATTCCGGGTTCTCTGAAAATTTATTGCTTGATTCAATATGTGACCACGGCGGTTGTCGCCTTGGGGTTTGCTTTAGGTGCTGAAACATTGGCAATGGATGAAAGAGTGTTTATGGTGACCTTCATTTTAGTTAGTTGTTTCTCGATCGGCGCACTAATGGAGTACAAACATTATGCTGGTGTGCTTGAGTGGCTACGGCTTAGTATCTTATTTGTGATGTCCGCGTTGAGCCCCATACCGCTGAGTTTGTCACTGGGCTTATGTTTGGCCTGCATAATAAGCGCCCCTTTATTGTGGAGGGCTCGGGTATGGACGCCTGGATTAACAAGACCTCATTACTAAGCATTTGCTAATAGCGTTGCCGTTATGAAGGTTTCTGATTTCAATTACCAGCTGCCGCCGGAATTAATTGCGCAATATCCGGTCGAGCACCGTTCGGAAAGTCGATTGCTTATGGTAGGCAACGCGTCTTCGCCAGATATTGAAGCTAGTTATAGAGACGGCGTTATCGCCAATATCGCCGACGAGTTACACGCTGGTGATTTAATGGTCTTAAATAATACCAAGGTAATACCCGCGAGATTATATGGTCGTAAAGAAAGCGGCGGAAAGGTAGAAATATTATTAGAACGAATTACCGGTGAGCATGAATTTATAGCCCAACTACGCGCCAGCAAATCGCCTAAAGAGGGCACAGTATTGTTAATCGATGGCGATCAATCCGTTGAATTAATTGTGCAAGGACGACAGGATAGTTTTTTTAAACTGTCTTGTAATCAAAGTGGCAGCCTATTTGATTGGTTTGAAAAAGTGGGGCATATGCCACTGCCTCCCTATATAAACAGAGCTGATAATCAAGATGATACGCAACGGTATCAAACTGTTTATGCCAAGGCCAAAGGAGCGGTTGCAGCCCCAACCGCAGGCCTGCATTACGATCAGCAATTGCTTGATAAAATCCAAGCAAAGGGAGTAAAAGTTGTGTCCATCACCTTGCATGTTGGTGCTGGTACCTATCAACCGGTAAGAGTTAAGTCGTTGGATGAGCACGTAATGCATTCCGAGTACATTGATGTGGGGCAAGAGGTCTGTGATGCGATTCTAAACACCAAAGCTAACGGCGGACAGGTATTGGCGGTAGGTACCACCGTCGTGCGGTGCTTAGAAAGCGCGGCGTTGGCCGCCAGTAACGAATTAATAGAGCCGTTTCAGGGCGATACAAATGTATTTATAACCCCCGGTTTTGATTTTAAAGTTGTTGATAAGCTGCAAACAAATTTTCATCTACCAGAATCAACTTTGCTCATGCTGGTCTCAGCCTTTAGCGGTTATGAAACGATCATGGTCGCTTACCAACACGCCATTGAAAAAAAGTATCGCTTCTTCAGCTATGGCGATGCAATGCTATTGGAACGAAATGTTTCCAGATAAAGCACTTGTTTAGCTTTTGTTTAATGAATATTTTGTTCAACCAAAATTTTTTTAAACAAAACGTTAGCAATAAAATAAGCAAAAACATTACCCACTGCTAAGCCGACGAACAAACCGGTAAGTCCAAACCACAAACCTCCAAAATAGGCCAATGGTAGGTAGAAAAGTATCATACGAATAATGTTGATATACAGAGCGAGTTTAGGTTTGCCAAGCACATTCATTGATACATTTATTAAAATCACAATGCCTGCTAAACCGTAAGTGATTGGGACGATATACAAGAACATTGTTATAGTGTTATGCACTGCCGGTTCTTCGGAAAACAATGCTGCGATGGGGTGGGCAAATAAAATTAATAAAAGATAAATGCCAACTTGCAGTAGCAATGTGAATCGAAACGATATTTTTATGGCATGATAGACACGATCTTTGCGCTCGGCTCCTAGATTTTGCCCAACAAACATGGGCAAGGTCGAAGACAGCGCGTAGACGATGACAATGCTTACACCCTCAATACGTGAACCAACCCCAAAACCGGCAACCGCATCATTGCCAAAGCGCGCTACTAAAGTGGTTACCATGGCAGCCGTGATAGGCACAATAGCGTTGGCTAATACGGCGGGTATTGCGATCTCAAGTAATGCAGAAAAATTCGTTTTCAGAGCGCTCCATTTTGGTATTGCCCAAAGCAATAGTCGCTCGCGCACACCCAGATAGTAGAAGCCAATTGCGGTCGAAATACATACCGATATGACGGTGGCTAACGCCGCTCCAGCCATCTCCATTCGTGGGAATGGGCCGATACCAAAAATTAATAAGGGGTCTAATATTATATTTGATACGGTCATGGAAATTGCAATCATGGCTGCCGTATCAGTAATACCTAAGGAACGAAAGGTGCTGCTGCAAACTTGACTAAACATGAGCATGGGTATCGCAAAAATCCATATATCCATATACTCTTGAATAGCGGGCAGGGTGATTTTATCCGCGCCTATGGTAGTAAAGATATTTTCTATCTGAAACATCAAAATACCGATGCTGATCAAAGCCAGTAATGCGGTTAAATAAAAGCCATCGGTGATTAAACGCGCGGCACGATTCATATGACCGGCCCCAACCAGTTTTGAGTTTAATGACGATATCGCCATGCCGAGCCCTAAGGCGAAGCTTGTCACGATCATGGTGACAGGAGCTACAAAGCCGATGGCGGCTAACTCAGTAGTGCCTAGAAAACTGATAAAGTAGCTATCCACCACTCCCAGGCCGATAATCGCGACCAGCGCAAAAAACATAGGAATGGTTAGCGATACCAGCTGCCTACCAATTGGCTGGCTAATAATATCTTGACGGCGCTGTGCGGCCTTCTCGTTAGATCTCAAAGTGTAAGTTAAGGGGGTTGCTACTCACGAGTGCGGTTACGCAGGAGTTTCTTATCCTAATTAAGCGGGTTTCACAGTTAAATTAAAAGTTGGTTTCTATCAGCAATTCAAATCGGCTTTACGGTTGCACACTTTCTAGTGCTTGGCGTGCATTTCCAAGTGGTATACCGACCGCTTGTGCGGCGTCAATGGCCTGCTCAACAGTGACGGAACCGGTTGGGATTTGACCCAGGGCCCAGAGAAAAGATGAGCGCATGCCGCTGCGGCAATGTGCCAGCACAGGGCCATCACTGTTTTCTAGTGCATCTTTGAAATCACTGACCAGAGTATCGGATAACGGTTGCCCGTTAATCATGGGTAGATAGTGGTATTCAATTCCTAGGGCTTGAGCCGCGGTACGCGCCTCCTCTGCCGTTAATTGACCAGCTTCTTCATGATCGGGACGATTGTTGATGATGGTGGTAATTCCGGCTTTAACAAAGTCATCGAGATCATCCAATGAAATTTGTCCCGCTAAGTAGAGCTGATCGTTTATTTTTTTCATGGTTGTCTTTTTGATATTAACTTACTCTGTCAGTTTAAACTGTTTTACGGTTTGTTTGAACTGCTTGAGTAAATCTATTGAGCCTTCATTGGCGCTATAACGAAGTGATACATAATCATCGGTTACTTTTTGCACACTAGGAGCCAGTGATGGGTAGCCGCGAATTATTTTTTGCGCAAAATCATTAGGGGTGTCCGAGGGTTCTTTAATAATTCCCATTTTACGAAAGCGGCCCACGAATTTCAGGTAGGCTTTTTGCGCTTCGCCAACACTTTGTGGTTTCGGCAATAATTGCCAAAAATAAAACAACAAAATCGCGAAGCCGCCAAGCATAAGAATAACGATCAAAATACCGACCGTATTGCGTTGACTAAAGCCGATTTTGCTCAGCAACTTACGCTGGGCATCGAAGTCGTAATTTACAATCCATTTATTCCATTGGTAGCCAAAATTACTGACGTTATTTTTGATGAAGTTTAATGCGCCTGCCATACCGGTCGGATTTAAGATGTTCGACAGAGCACGGCCACTGATATTTTCGCCCAAGCCCAATAGGTTGGAATCCCATAATTCTATAAATGCGTCCATACCATATTCGATGCGCTCTGGGCTGACCACGGCGGTGGCATCGTATCGTTGCCATTGTCCATCTATCCAAATCTCCGACCAAGCATGGGCATCTGAATAATTGACCTCAATATAATTTCCTTGTGGATTTATCGTGCCACCTTGATAACCAACGACTACCCGAGCAGGAACACTCAGCCAACGCATTAGAGTGGTAAATGCGCTGGCGTAATGCTCGCAATAACCGGTTTTGGTATTAAATAAAAAGTCTTCAAGTGGCTGGTTTTCATCAAGAATAGGCGGTGTCAATGAATAGCTAAATTCATTGTCGATCAGCCATTGATATACTGCGTCTGCTAGCTGCTTATCAGACTGGGCTGTGCTGCGCCATTGGCTTAGAAGAGCCTGCATTTTGGCGCTGGGCTGCGCTTGTGTTTGTAACAAGCGAGTGCTGTCTAGCTTAATAGGTGTCGGCAGTGAAGGGTAGAGGTTGGATGAGCCTCGGTAATTAAAATCAGTATTAATTTGAGCCGTAAGTCGAACCGAATAATCACCTAATAAATCACCGATTGAGGTGCCAGCAACATAATCTAAATACGGTATGTAGAAATCCTTGCTTTTCTCATGCAGTATTTCATAGTTGATCTCACCTTTGTTTAAATCGGCTTTCTGGCGTTTTCTAAGTGCTTCTCTTAGATTGCGTTCTCGTGGTGGCGTTACTTCCCACTGAAAATTGCGTTCAACGCTCATCACTTTGCTACGCCAATACAAGAATTTTCGTTGTGGAATAGCTCCGTCGAATTGCACGCGAAAAGCCAGTGAATTATCAAACGCTGATGCCGCCATTTCGCCGGCCACGAGGCTATTGCTTAAGGCATTCTTACGATCCGAAAAATCTTGTGAGGGCAGAAAGCCAAAATCACCTTGAATCCGTGGAAAAAAGAAAAATAGAAATACCGCCAAGGGTAATGCTTTTAAAATGATAGAAGTCGCCGAGCCCAACGCGGGGAGTGCTTTTATTTCGCTGGGGTTCGATAGTTTCAGCAAAATTGCAGTAATAGCGACGGTGTAAAGAACAATGATCGCAATATTGCTTATTGACGAATTGAATAGGAAACTTGAAGCAGCGAGAAAGTATAGAATTAGACAAGTAACAAAATAGTCACGTAGTCCTCGGGATTCTAAAAATTTGAGTGACACCAGTAATACCAAAAAACTAATACCTGCTTTTTGACCGTTCCATCCTCCGTAAAAGAATAAGATCAACCCGAGGCTCAAGACCATTAATATAATCATCACCCAACTTGGCGGCGCTGGCTGCGAGCGATAGATAAGGCCAACTTTCAAAACAAATATCAAGACTGCAAATATGGCGACCGCGGGATTCGCAATATTGAAATGTGATAACAGAGCTAAGGCTATAATTGCTGCAAGTTGATACAGCGTACTGCGACTTGGCTGGTGTGTTGGTGGGGGCTTAGGTAGCGGTGGTAATTTGAAATTAAACTTAGCCCCCAACTTGGATCTAATTTTAGATCTAAAACCAGATCTAATACCAGACACCTTGGTTTGTCCAGAATCAACCATCGGGGGCCTCCGTTGGCTTGATGTCTTCTTGCCAGAGTGCCAACACCGTCAAACATTCATGGTAATGAGTCAAGCCGTTATCATACTCAATGGTGTGATTCGGCATTTCTAATTGATAACGCAGGCCTTGCTGTTCGGCGGTAATGATCCAGTGGCAAAGTTGACTTAAACGGTTTTCGACATTCATAGAAGCTGGCAATGCGAACCAGCTTAGATTCACTGAGCTACTATTTTGTGACTCGTGTTGCACCGTGATCAATTTATTGGTTTTAGCCAGCGATGGCCAATGGATATCGCGCATACGATCACCAGCTTGGTAATTTTTCATACCTGCAAAATCTTCAGCGCCGATCTGAATGTTTGTTCTTGATAATTGCTTGCCAGTGTTCGATCCATCGATGGGAAAAGGAACTAGGTCCAATGGTTGTGGATAGACCAAACAGCGTTGCTGGGGGTCATAGCGCCTTGTCCAACAAAAAAATACGCCAATAGGGAAGTGTGACGTTAGGGTAGTTTGCTCGCAATTCAAATAACCACGCTGCAAGGTAGGAAATTTTAAATCATAACTCGCTTGATTATTGGCTTTCACATTGACCAGCTGTTGAGCCCCTGCGCTCATTAACCAAACAGCATTTCTTGGCTTATTGCTGGTGTTATGAACTGTTAATTTAAAATTGGCGGGTTCGCCTACGAACACTGTATTTCCAGGCTGTGCACTCAGACCAAGCCCGATAACATTGTTGTGTGTATAGACCATGGCGATCAAACCTACCGCAGTCAGAATAAACAGCATCATAAACGCCGCTTGATTGTCAAACTTAACGGCGATGGCAAACA
>CAZJWW010000015.1:25406-29342 GCA_964549895.1 uncultured Gammaproteobacteria bacterium | reverse complement strand
CCCTCAACATCAACCGTGTAGATCGCCTCCCCCTGTTCATTGCTTGGTACGTCGCTGGTTTTGCCGGTCGGTACCGGTTCAAAGGCACTTGGATTATCTCGATTTCTAATGAAGTTCAGGCCAACCTGCGGAAACAATGCATAGCTTAGAACGTCGTCAATAAAATCATCACCTTCTTTGACTTGTAAATTATGTTCTTTTACTAAACCGTTGAATTCATCCGTTAGCGCATTCATTTCGTCAGTAATAAGATCCGCTGGCCTACAGGTAATGGCTTCTTCGCCAGTTTCCAATACTCGTGCTTGAACTTCAGGATTCACGGGTGCCGGGGTAGCGCCGTATTCGCCACGCAACACGCCGGCGGTTTCTTTGGCGATATTTTTGTAACGCTCGCCCATCAGTACATTGATTACAGCTTGTGTACCCACTATTTGCGAGGTAGGCGTCACTAATGGAATGTAACCTAAATCTTTTCGTACTCTTGGTATTTCAGCCAATACCTCGTCGAGTTTTTCTTCTGCGCCTTGCTCACGTAATTGGTTTTCCATATTGGTGAGCATGCCGCCAGGCACTTGGGCTACCAAAATACGTGAATCAACGCCGCGCAATGATCCCTCAAAATCAGCGTATTTTTTTCGAACTTCTCTAAAGTACGCAGAAATTTCTTCAATCTTTTCGATGTCTAGACCAGTTTCACGTTCGCCCCCTTCAAAAATAGACACCACCGATTCGGTGGCTGAATGGCCATAAGTCATCGACATGGATGAGATAGACGTATCGACATTATCAATACCCGCTTCTACGCACTTAGTGATGGTAGTGGTACTTAAGCCAGTGGTGGCATGTGCATGCAGCTGAATAGGAATGTCCACCGTTTTTTTAAGCTCGGTAACCAATTCATAGCCCACATAGGGTTTAAGCAAGCCAGCCATATCTTTTACGCAAATAGAGTCAGCGCCGGCATCTTCTAACTGACGCGCCATATCCAACCACGCTTTGGTATTGTGTACTGGGCTAACCGTATAACTGAGTGTACCTTGCGCGTGTTTGCCAACGCGATTTACCGACTTCAGGGCGGTAGTGATATTGCGCATGTCATTCATGGCATCGAACACTCTAAACACATCAATGCCGTTGACCGCGCAACGTTCTACAAACTTGTCGACCACATCGTCAGCATAATGCCGATAACCCAAAATATTTTGCCCACGAAACAACATTTGTTGTGGCGTGTTGGGCATGGCCTTTTTGATTTCGCGAATTCTATCCCATGGGTCTTCGCCGAGAAATCGAATACAAGAATCAAAGGTAGCGCCACCCCATGATTCCATAGACCAATAGCCAATCTTATCCAACTTATCAGCAATCGGCAGCATGTCATCGATGCGCATCCGCGTGGCTAATAGAGATTGGTGTGCATCACGCAGTACAACTTCAGTAACGCCTATTTTTTTATTCGGCTTTTTATTCGACATTATATTTTAGACTATTGGTTGAGATGAATGGCTTTAGGTTTGACGGTGCTGAACAATTGCTTGTTTAATCGCTGCTAATACTTGAGGGCTGGGTTGCCCAGCTGCGGAATTGATTTGTGGCGAACCTCCGGCTGCGCTTGATTCAATTTGCGCTGGCGCATATTTAGCTACCAACTTAGACATCATTCCAGTGGCGAATACCAAAATGGTTAAAAAAACGAACACTGTGCCCATACCATAGATCATCAGGCTAATGCCTTGATCAATTAGAGTTTCTTGCATGTGTATTTCCTATTTACTTTGTTGCTGGCCGTGAAATCTACTTGCTGTGAGCACTGACAATGTAATTTGTCTATGTGCGGTTCCTAGTGAGCGACGAAGTTTACATTATAAAGCTCAAATTTGCCTACACAGAACAACCCAAAAACCGCACTAATTTATAAAGGCAGACAGTGCTTTGTATAAATATTCACAATCCTGCGTACCAGCGGTTTCTCTTATAGAGTGCATCGCCCATTGCGGTGCACCTATGTCCAATGTCTCAATACCGATCTCGGTTGCGGTAATTGGACCTATGGTACTGCCGCAGCGCATATCGGAACGCACCACAAAGGTTTGCGTCGGTATTTTATTGGCGCCACATAACTGTTTGAACTTAGCTGAGCTAATGCTATTACTTGCGTAACGTTGATTGTTATTAATTTTAATAACCGGGCCTTGATTTAAAATTGGCCCGTGATTTTGATCATGCTTATCTGCATAGTTGGGGTGAATGCCATGCGCATTATCGCAAGAGATTAAAGTGGAGCGTGAAATGGTTTGCGTTAATTGACCTGCGCTGTTAGTGATGCGCTCCAACACGGATTTCAAGAATGGGCCTTGTGCGCCACTGGCCGAGGCCGAACCAACTTCCTCATGGTCTGATGCGATGAAAAGCGCCGCTTGCTTACCTTTAGAATCCAGCATTGCACGAGCGCCAATATAGGTGCTCAGTAAATTATCAAGTCGTGCCGCGCTTAAAAATTCCTCATTTAAACCAACGAGCGAGGGCGCTTGCGTGTCGTAGCAGGATAATTCGTATTCCAATATTTGTTTGGCGTCTCTACCACAATATTTGAGCAGCTCTGCTTTAAAATCTGTCGTTTTGCTTTTGCCAGGATTATCGCTCTGACTAAAAATTAGTGGCAGATGTTTTTGTTCATTAATGGTGCTGTTTGAGTTGGCGTCTCGGTTTAAATGAATCGCCAAACTGGGAATCATTGCTACCGGCTTTTCAAAGTCAATGATTTCATGAAATAGGTCTCCGTTTTTTTTAAGGCCACTCACACGACCAGCAATAGACAAGTCTCGGTCTAGCCACGGGTGTAATAGTGCCCCACCGTACACTTCAACAGCTAACTGCGTATAACCAAATTTTTGAACTTGAGGATTGGGCTTAATGCGCAAGCACGGACTGTCGGTATGAGCGCCTATCATGTTAATACCCGCTGCTAGATCGGCGCCCGTTCTGAAAGCAATGATAGAAGAATCATTGCGGGTAACTACATAACTTTTATTGGTTTTTATCTGCCAAGTTTCGCCCTCGTCCAAAACGGTAAATTTATTACGCTTGAATAAGTTTAATAAGTTCAGGGTTGCATGAAACGGCGTAGGGGACTTTGCAATAAAGGATAATAAATCTTTAGCTATTGCATTTTGCATGCCAGCAGCCTTTTGTTTATTAGTCATAAAGTAATTTTCAAAAAATTGGGTTAGAGTCTATTATAGCAGCAGTCTATTACCAACATAGTTATCACTGACTTAGCCCGTGTTTTACTCAATTTTTGTTATCGTAGCCATTGGCGCACTTTTGTACGTTTATAATCGCTGGCAAAAGCTGCCCGAGAATAAGCGTCAAGGTTTTGCTAAGAAAGCCGGCCTGTATATTTTGGCGGGCGTAGTCTTGGGTTTAGTCGTTACCGGTCGTGCTCATTGGTTGATGGGGGTATTGGCCGCTATATTGGCTCTTGCCGGTCGAGTGGCTCAGATAGCGCAATATATACCCTTGTTTAAAAAAATATTTGGACAACAAGTACCGCCCAGCCAAGCGCCAACTCAGCAGGCTATGAGCCGCCAGGATGCTGCCGACATATTGGGCGTTGATATAAATGCGAGTAACGAAGAGGTGCGCGAAGCTCACAAACGACTAATGCAGAAAATTCACCCAGACCGCGGAGGGTCTGATGCATTGGCCAAGCAAATCAATAACGCCAAGGATATTTTAAGCAGTTAATTAGAAACTACTTTCTAATTAGGGAGCGGATTCTAATAACAATTCGTAAACTCCAGTCATCGAAATTAATACACTGATTGGAGAACCCAAATGGCGACTAAAACGACGACTAGAAAAACAACTGCAAAGAAAACCCCTGCAAAGAAAACCCCTGCAAAGAAAACCTCTGCAAAGAAAACCTCTGCAAAG
>CAZJWW010000015.1:0-25306 GCA_964549895.1 uncultured Gammaproteobacteria bacterium | reverse complement strand
CTGCAAAGAAAACCTCTGCAAAGAAAACCTCTGCAAAGGTTACTTCGGCTAAGAAAGATGTAAAAGTTGCGGTTACGAAACTTGATAACGCCCAGGACAAAATTGTTGATGCGGTTGAAGATATAGTAAGTGCGCGAATAGATAAGGCTCAAAAAATAGCGAAACAAGCTTGGTTTGCTAGCTTGGGCGCCTATGGTCGCTCTTACGAAGAATTAAAAACGCGTTATGCTGAAGTGGGCGAAGAGCTGCAAGCTCGTTACTCTAAATTCACTAAAGAGGGTCAGAACGTGGTCAAAGACTTAGTGTCACGTGGTGAACAAGTTCAAGATCAAGCTGAAGAACTCCTAAAAGATCGTCGTACGGCTATTGAAGAACAAATTGAAGTAGCAAAATCTCGATTAGTCTCAGTAGTTGATGTTCCAGCACGACTTCAAGATGTTTCAAATACGCTCGAGTCTTTGAGCAAAGAACTACAAAAAAAATCTGCTTAAATCCTCACTTAATCAGATTGGTAGTAAGAAAAAGCCCGCTATAGCGGGCTTTTTCTTGCATATTTTCTTTTCGGTTGTATTTAAATCAGCCACACAAAGGCCGCAGGTTAAGATTTGAATTTATTTAGATGCTGTTGAATCCCACGCTTGGTACACTTACGTTATGGCAAAAATGAGCACACGCGACTTAATCTTGGATGTCGCACTAGTTTTGTTAAATGAACGCGGTGAGAGTATCGTCACGAGTGTCGATTTGGCTCATGAAATGAATATCAGCCCGGGTAATTTGTATTATCACTTCAAGGGTAAGGAACAAGTAGTAGAGGAGCTTTATGCCCAATACCATGCTCGCATAATACTAGCTTTACAGGAAATAGCGTCGCAAGCCAAAGGTGACGCCAAAGAAACGTTGGCAGCGCTGACAGTAATTTCAGATATTCTTCAACAGTTCAAATTCTTCAGTCATGATTTGCGTGGTATTCACGAACGCTACCCCAGTTTGCGTTCGTCGCTATCAAAGTTACTTGATTTACTGCATCAAACAATAGTGACATTGGTCAAACTGGTGATGGATAAATCTGACGTGGCAGATTCTTCGAATGGAGCACGTTTGCTGGCTGGCAACTTGCTCTATACCTTATTGAACTTTGGTGGCTACGACAATTTGATTGCCGCAGAAGAGGGCACAGCTCTACCCAGTATTGAAGAGCATCTATACCTGCATTTTTTACCCTTTATTTGAGAGAGATAGAACCGTGAGTAAAGTACACGTATGTCGTAAGCATAACTTAGATGACGATGAATGTAGGTCAGTTGCAGAGGACTTATTAGAGAAGTTGGTTGGCGAGTTTGGTGGTAGCTATAGATCGGAAGGTAATAGCTACCGTTACAAACATGCCACTGGTGTAAATGCTCAGGTGACACCTAAAGAAGGTGAGCTGTTAGTGGATGTAAAGCTTGGCTTAATGGCCCGTTCTTTTGCACCTAAGTTAGAGGAAAAAATAAACGAAGTATTAGACGACTATTTTGTTTAATGAAGCGTTATTAGAATCCATATTCTAATTAGAGAGCATATTCTAAAAGGCGTGGTTATAGTGCGGTAATTAAATCAATTGAATATCGAGTTTATGGTGAGCGACATGGCTGACAAGAAAAAAGTAACGAAGAAAGCGACTACGGCCAATAAAGCATCAGCGGCTAGAAAAAAAGCTGCGGTCAAAAAGAAAGTAGTCAAAAAAGCGTCGACGGCTAAAAAAGTGACAAAAAAGGTCACTAAGAAAGCGCGTGTTGTTAAAAAGGCAACCAAGAAAGTAACCAGAAAAGTAGCTAAGAAAGCATCTACTGCTAGAAAGAAAGTTGTTAAAAAGACACCTACGACTAAAAGAAAAGTAGCTAAAAAAGCGTCTGCAGTTAAAAAGAACGTTACAAAAAGAGTCTCTACTAAAAGTAAAGCCAAGGCGAACGCAAAGGCTGAAGCGAAAAACGTAGAAAATCGAATCGAACAATTACAAGCGATGCTGCAAGATAACCTTACTGGACTATCTGGTGAGAAAGCAGAGACTATGGCTAAAAATATTTGGCTTGCAGGTTTAGGCGCCTATTCACGTAGCTATGAAGAATTGTCTGAGCGTTACGAAGATGTACAAGAAAAATATGAAGAAGTTAATGCCGAAGGTCAAAAGGTATTTTCTGAGCTAGTGAAACGCGGTCAATCCATGCAAGGCGATTTAGAGCAAGCCGTAAACAAAGGTCGAGAATCACTGGAGGACCGCGTAGAAGAGTTTAAAGAACGGTTTGGCGGGGGATTATCATCTTTCGTGGATATTCCAACACGCCTGCGAGAAGCTGCAGAAAAGATCGAAGAAATAAGCGAAAAATTGCAAAAGAAGAAATAAGCTTGTTAGCATAAACAATAAATGCGCCGAGTACGTTTTAGTCTCGGCGTTTTTTTATGGCTAACTAAAAATAATCATTTTGGTTCGCACCCAAATTGTTTATTTTCTTAACTCCTAAGGTTTTTAATAGTGTATTCCTGAAAAACTTTAGTACGGGATACAAGACCCTAGATAAACTCTTGGACTTAAACACCCAGTAATTGATTTTGTTGAACATCCCAGAGCGGCTGCTAATTAAAGCTAGGGCATGAATCGCATCAGGGCCATAATATATTCGTCCGCCTATCTTTAAGACCATTCCTTGATCGATATCCAGCCCCAATTCAGTGATTTCATCGATTACGGCATGATCATCACGCGCATTAATAATGACTAATTCACCCACGCTTTCCCGAATTTTTACTACTTGGCAGTAGTTGTCACAGGCCGGGCACTCTTTATCGTAAACCAACAATATTTGTTCTTGATTGTTCATGTACTAACATCTACCTAACTTAGCAAATCTATTTATCCGCTAGGGAGCGCAAAAGTAGCTCTCAATTGATCAGCAAAGCCTTTTATTTGACCAGACATCAAAATACGCCATTCGTCGCCGCTTTTCATAAGCGAAACAACTTCCATGGCTTCTACATTCAGTTTACCCACAGTCACACGGTTCCTTGTAACTAGGTGGGAAATATCGCTTCCTTCTTTAACCCCACCCAGAATTTCTAAGCCGTCAAAATTCAGACCACCTACTGCGTCAGCCTGGCGCATCATAAACGTAAACAATTTGGCAAAAAAATCGACATCACTAATTTTGTCTAAGGATTCTGTGGTTTGATCTGCGCCAAAAAAAGTTTGTATAAACTCAGTTTGATCTCGTACCGGTATTTCTTTATAAAATTCCATCGTACTTCTAAACTCCTTTAACTGGCTTGGGTCGAAATGCTTTGCAGCAGCGACAAAATTACCACTTTCGATATCAGTAAAGTATAACTTTGCACGCTCCTCAGGAGTCTCTGCCCAAGCGGTATTTGATACTAGTAATAAAATTAGCACTAAATATTTCATTTTCGATAATCTCCTTGAGCTAAACGAACGCCTAATTTTCATATTATGATAAATATTTCTATCAGCGTCCGAACATTGGTAGAAACATAAAGATAGAATTAATCCATCCAAACTTGGGTATTAGTGAAACAAGGCCTGAAGCTATTACGGTAAAAATCAGCCGTTCATGTTCCCTAACATCGATAAACAAACTTATTGGTGCTAATTATCGTACGACAATACCAAATCACGCATCAACCATACTCGCTAGGGGTCCGCTGCGTAAATCCAGCTTATTAATCTTGTAGAACTCGGCGGGCAGTTCCGCTAACCCTTGTGCGTAGCCAGTGGCTTGGGCGAGCAGTTGTTCTGGTGCCACTACAATGTCTAAAAATCCAGCTTTTACGGCTAGCTCAGGCGTTAACGGTTGAGATTGAACCATGGTCATGGTTTGATAGCGACAGTCTACTCGGGCGTAAATAAGGGCAGTTAAAGTCTCATTAAAATGCATGCCAATAGACGTTTCAGGCAGATTAATTTTATAGTCGCCCGTTGCACCTACTCTTGTATCTGAGGCTAATAATAGAAACGCGCCCATGCCGGCGGCATGGCCATTACAGACGGCGACCGTAGGTTGTGGGTGTGAAAACAGACGGGTAAGTAACTTAAAACCTCTGTTGACCAAAGAGGTAAATTCTTTTTCGCCTTTTTGTAATTCTTTCAAATCAAATCCAGCTGAAAAAATACCGTCCTTACCTTTAATCATTACAGCACTTGCTTCTGATTGGGCTTTATTTAGACCCTCAACCATATCATCGATAAATTGATGACCTACCGCATTTACTTTACCGTCATCAAAGTGCAGAACAGCAATATTATTCTCTAAGCTATATTCCATAATCGTCTCAGTTTGTAACTCGTTGGTGTTGCTGGGAATGCCGATTAGTATATAGCGGGAACTTTACATTGTCACAATTATCAAATTTGGTTATGACGTAGTATTGCCTCCACTTTTGCATTTTTGATCTATCGCTGAAGCTTGGTTGACATCGTTAATTGCTGGCAATAAGCTAGCTAAAAAAACGGTCTAATCAATTTACCCAGTTGCTTTCTACAAGACCTATAAACAAACCGATAAGAGGAGTTCTCGTTATGTTGTACTCAGTGTTTTGGCGCGCCGCGCTAGTTGTGACGTGGACTTTGTTTTGCTCAGGCCACGTGCAGGCACAAAGCAGTACTGAAGATTTCTCTGACTACTACGATTTAGTCTATCAAATCCGTGTAGTGGCACCCCAAGCGGGTAGTAAATCATCTATTGGTTCAGGTTTTCAGGTATCAGCGGGTGGTTTGATTGTGACCAACTATCATGTGGTGTCAACCTATGTGCAGTCGCCCACTATGCATAAAATTGAATACCGTTCGCACACAGGTGAACTTGGGCATTTGGATTTACTGGATTTTGATGTCGTGCATGACCTCGCGGTGCTGCGACATTCTAAACCTCGTTCGCGTTATTTTGAATTTTCTGATACGCCGATGAGTCGCGGTGATAGTGTCTTTGCCTTAGGCAATCCGAGAGATTTTGGTATCACTTTGGTTCGCGGACCTAACAATGGCATGGTCGAACACAGTTATAACGAACAAGTGTTGTTTTCTGGTAGCCTTAACCCGGGAATGAGTGGTGGCCCAGCGCTAAATGAGGCTGGGCAAGTGGTTGGGGTAAACGTAGCTACGGCGGGTAGTCAATTGAGTTTTTTGGTGCCCAGTAGTAAAGCTATAAGATTAGTTAATGCTGCCAGAACTGTGCCGCAAAACCAGTACCAAGATGAAATTGCCGCGCAAATTAAGAGGTGGCAACGGCCACGCATAAAAGAATTAATTGATGCAGACTGGCCAGTCGAGACATTTGCGGAAGAATCATTATTTGGAGAGATTCGTAAAGATTTCCAATGTTGGGGTAGTACCAATAGTGATGACAAGGTGCGATTTACCGATTCAGCGAGCAAGATTTGTCAGGCCGGGAATTCGGTATATCTAGACAATCGATTAAACGCCGGTCAATTGTCGTTTAGTTTTTCTAAAGACGTGTCACTAGAACTGGCGGCTACTCAGTTTTCGCAGACGGTGAGTTCTGCTATGCAGTCTGATAACGCTTCAAATTTTGATCACTCAACTAATTATGAATGCCATGTTGATTTTATTGAGGGTGAAAAAAGCGCTAATTATCAGCGTGTAACAACGTGTATTCGAGCTTATAAAAAGTTGAACGGCTTGTATGACTCGCTGTTATTGGTAGAGCGCAATGGAAACTCTGAAGCTTTTACCACTCACCTGTCGATTTCGGCCGCAGAGCAAGATCAAATTTTAGCCATGAATCGTAAATTTGTGGAGCGCTCTTTATCAGCGCCCCAGCAGTTATGAGTATCGCAGTCATTATGAGCCTACCCGCGATAAATTTAGTAGTACAAATACGTGGTAAACGTGGCAATTCTATTGAGCGAGTCAAACTTGATGAGCGGGGTTTAAGTATTGGTCGCGCATGGAATAGCGATATTATTGTTCAAGATAAGTACGTCGATGCTGACCAGTTGATGTTAAAGCTTGATGAGCAGGGAGCGCCAAGCATAGAAGACGTGAGCTCTACCAATGGGTCTATGCTAGAAAATAAACCGCTGAGTAGTGGCTCGAATGCTTACCGTTGGGGTGACGAAATTTGTATTGGCGACACCACACTATGTATTTATGATGCATCGATAGGGGTGGCTAAGACTGCTAATAGGTCCACTTGGTATACTTTGTTAGAGCCATTTCAATCTTGGCGTGCTTTGGTATTTATCGGCATTATAGCGGCACTTCTATCTACTTTATATATATGGGCTTTTAGTACTGAGCCATTTAAATTTTTAGATTTCTTGGTGCGCTTTGCGTCGGTCATTGTATCCCTTTTTGTTTGGACCCTATTGTTCGGTAGTATCAGTAAGCTAGTCCGTGGTCAAGCCAACATGCGTGCCCATTGGGTGTTGGCTTGTGCGTTAACAATTGTGTTCATTTTATTGAGCTTTGTGATCAACGTGCTGCGCTTTAATATTCAATCGCCGGATCTAGGTCAGTGGCTTGCTAACTTTGTTTTTGGTGGTTTATTCGTCGCTTTTATATTTGCTGTATTAACTTACTCTAGCCATTTGAGCAGTCGAGCTAAATGGTTTTGGTCTTTATTGCTGGTGAGTGGAATCGTCGCTAATGCTCACTCTGATAGTTTTTTAAAACAAGATCATGAGCTTTGGAACAATCGAGCGGAAGCAGAAAAAGCAAATTTACCGCCAGCCTTGATGTTCCGTAAACCGATTTCCATGGATCAGTACTTTGATGAAACAGAGTATTTATTTGACCGTGTTAAAAATCCCTAGCGTATCTCCTGTCATTTGAATTGGGCATTGGCGGCAGTAAATAACACCTCATAGAATCGCAATGCTAGCCAACTTTATTCAAGAAATCAGTGCTCTATGGAAGCTAGCGCTGCCGGTTTCTTTGGCGCAGCTGGCTCTTGTTGGCATGACCGCTACTGATGTATTAATCGCGGGGCATGCTGGGACCGTGGAGCTGGCTGGAATGAATTTGGGTGTTAACGCTTGGAATATGGTGATCTTCTTTTTTCTAGGTATAGGTTATTCCACTCAGCCGTTGATTGGCAATCAGTTTGGTGCACGCAATGAAATGGGTCTGAAACATCAATTGCATCAGTCAATCTGGACTTGTTTCTTCTCTGGCATTATCGCCATGATTATTGTCTGGCTAGTTTGGTGGGCGATGAGTTTTCTTAATTTTGAAGAATCTATGTTAGGTGTCGCGCGCAGTTTCGTGTTGGTGATTAGCCTATGTGCCATCCCGATGGCGTTGATACCCGCCGTGCGCGGTACCTTAGAGGGTATGAGTCTAACCCGTGAAGTGTTTGCAGTTAATTTAGCCGGGTTTTTGCTAAACATACCGCTTGATTATGTACTGGTGAATGGTATCTACGGCTTTCCTAAGCTGGGTGGTGTTGGCTGTGCTTTCGCAACGGTAGTTGTAATATGGCTAATGTTGGTAGCTAATATCTTGGTGTTAGGTCGGCACAGGCAACTTCGTAATCGTCGCTTGTTTAATGATTTTGAAGCACCCAATTGGTCAACCATAACGAATACCTTAAAGCTCGGTGTGCCCATTGGTGTTTCAATTACTTTAGAGCTAAGCATGTTTGCTGGCGCAGGAATGTTGATTGCCTCGTTTGGTATCGTGCAAGTGAGCGCTCATGCAGTGGCGATTACGATTGCTTCAATGAGTTTTATGCTGTTTCTTGGCATTGGGCAGGGCATAACTATTAGGGCATCTCAATTTTTAGGGGCTAAGCAGCACCAATCTGCTTGGTATACGGTGAAAGCCGGTATTAGCTTTAATATTATGTTGTCGGCAATTGTAATGGTGTGCTTTTTACTCTTCGCACAATCTTTGGTGCAATTGTTTAGTAATGACAGCGCCGTTATTAAGGTAGCCGTGATCTTGCTTTATTTTGGAGCGGCCTTTCAAATTGTAGACTGCTTACAGGTGACTGTAGTTAGCGCATTGCGTGCTTATCAAGACACGACTAGCCCCCCCATATACCAGTTTTTCGCGTTCTGGGTACTTGGTATGCCACTGGGAATTGCCTTAGCATTTTACGATCTTTGGCCAGGGCTGGAACAAGCGCGAGGAATGTGGATGGCGATGGTAGTGAGTTTAGCCGCAGCAGGTGTTTTATTGCTTAGGATTTTATTAAAATTGGCAAAGAAGAATTTAGACTCACAACAAGTGAATCAAGTCTCATAAGAGGTGTTGGCATGGGAATAGTAATGGCAGTCGTTATGTTGGCTGGACTAATAATGATATTTAAGCGCAAACGCTCGTCAACAATTAGCAATGTTGTTGCTCTACTTTTAGTGCTGGGCGGTTTTTGGAATGCGCTTTGGTACGGCCTTCGCCATCTAGGTGAATTTTGGGGTATCGCCGGCATAGTCACCGGTTTTACCATGGTAGTTGCGGCGCTCTATTTATGGCTCAACCACTCTGGTGATCAACCTAAGAAGCTTTATAAATTATGGGTTGGAAGCGCGCTAGCAGCGAGTTTTTTATTGTACTTCGTCACCCTCGTGCAGTTGAATTTAGGCTATAAAATTATTGGTTAGCGCTGCAGCGGGTTTGTTAAAGCAACCAAGCAATAAATTTGATTAAACTCCAAATTATCAGTGCGGCGACTATTACGAGGGTCGTGTTAACCGAGTACTTAAGCGCTTTATAGGCAGGCAGGTTAGTTTCTTTTAGGCGTTTACTTTTTTCTAGTATTGGGACTAAGTTGCTAAAGGTACGATTAGCGAAACCGCGCTCATCTTCATCGGTATTGGGTACCACGGTCGCGCGCATCAACCATTTATAGGGCCAGTTCAAAAGATGTCCGAACCAGGACATTGGACGATCGATATCACACATTAGAATCAGGCGCGGTTTGTCCGCATCGTTGTGTGCAAAATGCAGGAAGGTCACATCAAACAACAGCGGCTCACCATCACGCCATGAGTATTTAGAATTGTCGATGCTGATGTAGCAGGCGTCATCATTGGGCGTATTTAAGCCTAAATGATAGCGCAGTGAACATGCCACTGGATCTAGATGGCGGGTGAGTTGACCGCCTGGCGGCAATATTGAAAACATGGCACCATTAACGGAAGGAATTCTACTTAGTAAATCAATCGTTTTAGGGCAGCTTCGCGCAGCGGATTGATGTGTGTAGCCATACCAATTTAAATAATATTTAGTCCAGCCATACTTATAGAAGGTGCGAAAACCAATATCATAGTAAGAGGCAGAATTTGGATCCGCAATCGAATCGAAGCCACCCTCAGCCATCAGTTGCATTCCTTCATCGCGAATCATTTCCCAATTGTCTTGTAGTTCTTGCAGCTCAGGAAAACGCGTCATGTCCATAATTGCTGGACGAGCTTTAGGCCGCGTGAACAAATACAATATACAGTTGAATGGCGTGAAGATGGGCCAACCTTTGCGCAGATATTCGCTAATTCCCTCGTAACGCGCTTGACCACGAAATGCGTAGACGTAGCCCATAGAACCGATGCAAAAAAGCACTAAAAAAAGCATTATTAAACTGGTCATGATTAAGTGGTTAGGTGGTTAGCAGTGGTAAATGCAGTTTATATGAGTTAGCGATGGGCGTGCTTAGCGACTATAGCAAAAATGGCTTTTTATCCCCAGCCTTACGACGGTAATATATTCCACTCAGCAACGCTGTAGATATTGCGCTAGCGTCGCTCGAGTTTCGATTGGGTCAATGACAGCATCAACTTCCAAGGTGCTGGCCACCTCAATAGCTTGACCACGACGATATTGTTCACTGACCAATTTATCGAATAATGCCAAGCGTTTTTCTTCAGATTGCTCGGCTTCTAACTCTTTACGAAAACCTAGATTAACGGCGCCTTCGAGACCCATGGGGCCAAACTCACCCGTTGGCCAAGATAGGGTGTAATGGGGTCTAGCGGTGTGGCCACCAAGCATCGCCTGCGCGCCGAGGCCGTAGCATTTTCGTAAAACGACGGCGATAAAGGGAGCCGAATGACGAGCACCTGAAGCAAAGAGTTTGGCCAAACGTCGTACCGCACCGAGTTCTTCGTGGGCAGGACCAACCATAAAACCAGGGGTGTCGCATAATGATAAAACGGGCAGATTAAAGCGATGACAAAGATCTATGAAGTCACTGGCTTTCTCACCTGCATCGGTATCGATGGCGCCGCCCAGAACACCACAATTACTCGCCATCACTCCTACCGCCTGGCCCTCGAGACGGATTAGTGTGGTTACGATGGAACCTCCAAACTCGGGTTTTAATTCAAGTGTAGATTGTTGGTCTGCAATCAGTTCAATAATACTGCGTATATCGTAAATTTCCTTTCGATTCTGTGGCAGGGCGGTGCTTAATAAACTTTGATCGTGTGCCTGCCATTTGTCCACAGGTCCTTGCGTGAAACTTAGTGCGTGTTTGGCCAACTGACATGCATGCTGTTCGTCGTCGGCAATAATGTCCACCACGCCATTGCGGGATTGAACTTCAATGGGCCCAATATCGGTAGGTTTTATGCTACCTAAACCGCCACCTTGGATCATGGCTGGGCCAGCCATACCAATCCACGATTTTTTGGTGGCAATGGTGATATCAGCGGCGCCAAACAGCGCAGCATTACCGGCAAAGTTATAACCATTGGCCACGGCAATACGTGGTACTTGATTTTCTCCTTCCGATAATCCAGCCCAAGTCGAAAAAGAAGTACATTGCAGGCCTGAGTTAACCGTGGTGACATCGGTATCATTGGGTCGGCCACCGCCGCCTTCGGTAAACATGATGACGGGTAACCCTTGTCGTCCAGCTATGGCTAAAATGCGGTCTAACTTTTGGTGGTGGAAATATCCTTGAGTGCCTGCCAATACAGAATAATCATTGATTATCAAAGCGGTTTGCTTGGTTTTATCACCGTATAATTCTGAATTAACACGGCCGATGCCGGTAATGATGCCATCGGCGGCAGTCTCGGTTTTTAAGGTTTCATAATCACGTTTGCCGCGCTGCGCGGCCACTGCAAATTGGCCGTATTCTTGAAAACTTGCTAGATCACACAGATCGCCTAAATTTTCACGTGCAGTGCGGTATCCCTTAGCGTGTCTTTTCTGTTGAGCGGCTTGGCGGTGTGAATCAAGCGTCATAGTCTGTCGTTGGTGAAACTGTGCCTTTAGTGGTTGTTGATTGTCTTTTTTAGGAATTTTTTGGTGTTTAGTAACGTCAGCTTGTTTTTTTACCAGAGCATTCTCAATGGAGCTATTTTCCTCTATTTTCAGCATCGGCTCTCCACGTTGTACAGAATCACCTTTGTTAACTAATAGTTCGCAAATTAAGCCATTCACATCACTTTTTACATGGACGTGTACCTTCATAGACTCTAGTACTATTACTGAATCTCCAATTGTGACCTTGGCGCCTGTTTTACTCTTGAGTGATTCTATGGTGCCGCTCAGCGGCGCAATAATGGTATGAATCGTTGCCATAATTTATTCAATAATATTAGTTATTGCCGATCAGTCACAACGTTTGATGTATGTGGTATAAAACGCGATAATGAATTACCTATCTACTATACCCTTCCCAACATACCTGAAATGCATAGACAAGCAATCAAAATTAAAATTGATAGATGTAAATTAGTATTTTTAAGCCTATTCGCGGCGTTGGTGCTCACCGCTTGTGGGGGTGGTGGTTCCGATGACGGTGCGGGCATTGACGGTTCGGGTGGTGGACCCGAATTTACGGGTATAGTTGCTATTGGAGACAGTATCGGCAATGGTTTTGGTATCGCCACTCCTTGGCCAACCTTGATTGCAAATTCAGTCGCGGTACCCGTGAGCAATACTAGTGTTACTGGTGAAGAGACCGATTTTGGTGTCTCAGTTATTGAGGGCTTATTACAAGACAACGACCCCAGTCATGTGTTGATACTACTAGGTACCAATGATGCTATTAGAGGGTCTGTCAGTGCGGCGATTTCAAATTTGCAGGCCATGGTTAATGTAGCAACCGCGAACAATGTAATTGCGGTGGTCGGCACGGTTCCGCCGATTCCAGCTAATTCTGTTTATAACGCCCGTGCGGCACAAATAAGTGACGGCATTCGCGGTTTGAACGGGGCGCGCATTGCTGAGGTTCGAGGGGCATTGGGCGATGGCATGGGTCTGTTTCCAGACGGAATTCATCCAACCACAGCAGGTCAGCAAATCATTGCCGACGCATTTTTAGCTGTCATACCTTAAGCTCTCGCATCTTAAGTTGTCTCTACCTTGGAATAATAATAGCTTAGGAGTCTGGCGTGTCGAATTCAGAGAGTAAGTATCAAAGCAAAGCTTACCGTAACTATGTTCTGGTTTTAATGACGTTAGTCTATGCGATCAATTTCATTGATCGTCAATTATTGGCCATTTTGCAGGATTCCATCAAGGCCGATCTTGGATTTTCCGACACTCAACTCGGTTTACTAACCGGTTTTGCTTTTGCTTTGTTTTATGTGTTGGCTGGAGTACCGATTGCCCGCTGGGCTGATCGTTCCGATCGGCGTAATATAATTTCTCTATCGATTGGCGTGTGGAGCTTTATGACCGCGATTAGCGGCTTGGCTGCCAATTATCTGCATTTACTCTTAGCGCGTATTGGTGTTGGCGTTGGCGAAGCGGGTTGCAGCCCGCCTGCGCATTCGATGATCTCTGATATCTTTCCAGCCGAGCAACGAGCCACGGCTTTGTCCACCTATTCGGTGGGCATCAATATTGGAATTATGCTGGGCTTTTTGTTAGGCGGTTTTTTAAACGAATATTACAACTGGCGGGTAGCGTTTTTTGTCGTCGGTGCGCCAGGAATACTTATTGCATTAATTTTTAAGTTCACTGTGTCAGAGCCAATACGTGGCTGGTCTGAAAATCGCCAAGTAGACAATACCTCAACGCCTTTTGGTCAGGTCTTGAAAATCATTTTTAAGCAACGTGCTTTAGTTCATCTGAGTTTGGGGGCGGCACTTTCGGCCTTTGCCGGCTACGGCCTAACCAACTGGAGTGCCTCGTTTTTTATTCGCAGTTTTAATGTGCCCACTGCAGAACTTGGTATTTGGTTAGCCGTTGGGGTAGGCTTATTTGGCTCTATTGGAACTTTTGGTTGGGGTTATTTATGCGATCGTTATGGTCGTAATGATAAGCGCTTCTACTTTTGGCTGCCCGCCTTAGCTATATTATTAACCGTACCGTTTGTATTGTTCTCTTTCGGCAGCTCCAGTGTTCAAACCGCGTTAATTTTGAGTTTGTTTCCCGCAATGTTTACTACCGGTTATCTTGGTGCCGCTTTGGCCATATTCCATGGCTCAGTAGAACCTAGAATGCGTGCTACGGCTTCTGCATTGTTCTTTTTAATATTAAATGTCATCGGTTTAGGTCTAGGGCCGACGATTATCGGAGCGGTTAGTGATTATATTAATCCAACCTATGGGAATGAGTCGGTTCGTTATGCCCTGTTGACCATCATCCCAACTGCTTGTATTTGGGCTGCAGTGCATTTTTATTTAGCTTCCCGCGCTTGGCAAAAAGCTCAGAATTAAGAGACCGGCATCGGGATTTAAGGAAACGGTAAAAGACGCATTGTATAAAAGGTGCGCACTGCTACTTTTTAACTGACACCTTTTTAGCTGATACTTTCTTGGCCAAACGTTTCTTGGCCAAACCCTTCTTAGAGATTTTTTTCTTCCTCGCTTTTTTCTTCCCGTGTTTCTTTGTCAGCTTCTTTTTTAGAGGAGGTTTTCTCGATGCCTTTTTTGCGGTTTTTTTGCTTTTTTTCCGAGTCTTTTTCTTCGTCTTTGTTTTAGCCTTAATCACTGTGGGTGGGTTTTCCTTAACCGCTTCGAGCAATTCGGTAAAGCTCTCACGTATGCAATCCATAAAAAAATCAACATCGGGTAGAGTGCGTCGACAAGAAGTAATACTAAAAGAAATAGAGCCACTATAACTTGTGACTGCTATAAACAAACCCATACGATCAGCCAATGGTCCTAAAGCCATTTGATTAACAAGTCGGGCACCGTTCATATATACGGGCACTTGCGGCCCAGGCACATTAGAAATGCAGGCATTAGTCATACGCCCAGCGAATTCAGAATTCATTATCAGGCGAGCGGCTATCAATTGAGTGCTGGCCGGAATATGCTTAGTAACATCGGTCATTAGTCGCGCAGAGATGCCTTTTCGAGCGGCTTTCTGTTCTTTAGTTTCAGCATGTATTGCGCTCAAGCGATCTACTGGGTCAGCAATATTAGTAAACAACTGAGGCGCCATGGTACTAATGTCATTGCCCTGACCGTGTTGTTGATTACCACTTTTAGCGCGGACATTGACCGGCACAAAGGCGCGCAAAGATTCACTTGGGAGCTCCTTATGATGGCTTAAGTATTTGCGCAGTGCGCCTGCACAGACAGACAATACAATGTCATTAAGAGTGGAGCCCGGTACCAATCCACGTATTGGTTTGAAATCGCCTAATCCGAAACTTGTGGAATCGAACACTCTATGAGGCGAGGTCTCCAAATTAAAGCGCGTGTGTGGAACATTGCTTTTGGCTTCTATATTTTTTTCATTTAATTTTTCTCGTGCGGTTTTCACAATGCCGGGGGCATAACGCATCAGTGTATTAACCACCTTTATTGGTGAGCGCAAGCCACTAAACGCGCCGCGTGCTGACATTTGAAAAAGACTAGGTTTTTCGTAGCGCGTAGAAGTCACGCGCTGTTTGGTTTGCATCACCGGGGTACCCTGTTGATCGATATCAAACAAGCCACCTAAAAAGTCTATAATAGCTTTACCATCCGCAGCGGCATGATGGATTTTAATAGCAATGGCGTAGCTACCTTTTGGAATACCTTCTATATTGTCCAAACCTTCAATAACATACATTTCCCACGGCGCTCGTTCCATATCAAGTGGTCGAGAATGAAATCTCGCCAAGTGAATACAAAACTGACGCCAATCGGCGGGTTTTGGCAAGCGGCTATGGCGCATATGATATTCAATATCAAAATGCTCGTCCTCTATCCAATAGGGATAGTCTAATTCCAGAGGCACATGGTAAATACGTCGTTTGTAGATAGGTGAGGTATAAATACGACTACGAACATGTTTGATAATTTGCTTAAAACGAACTTTTCCCCCAGGTGCAGTTGACGGATCGAATATTGCGACCGAAGTGACTTGCGACAAACTCTTGTTTGTCTCCATATACAAAAACTGGGCGTCTTGGGCGGATAATTGCTGCATAGTGGGCTAACTAACCTTGTGGCTACGAATATATTCAATGTTACTCTATAAACGTATTCATCTGGAATAGCTTTCCTATAATTCAGGCAATAATCACTTAAGTTATAGCTGATTAAGGTAATATAAAGCTAACCACCGTTGTTGAGATGTCGTTGGTTTGTCTAAATATCAGTCTAATATGTCCAGCGACTAAGCTCTAAAGCGTAGTTATAATAGTAAACGAAATAAACAGTGCTCCGAGTTCTTGCATGGATCTATACGCTAAAGTTATTAAAGAAGTAGAGGCCTCCCCGAGCGGCCCACAGATAGGTGCATTTTTCGATTTTGACGGGACTATCATCTACGGGTATTCGGCCACCACCTATTTGCGAGAGCAGTTAAAACGTGGCGATGTTACGCCCCGTCAGTTAATTGAGCTAGTAAAGACGATGGTTGAGTTTGGCTTGGGCAATATGGGTTTCTCCGCCATGATGATGGCAACTTCGCAATATCTGCGCGGAATTGAGGAAGCCGATTACTTGAATTTCAGCGAAGAACTGTACCGAAAGCATATTGCTAAACTTGTCTATCCTGAATCACGTGCACTGATTGAAGCACACCTGCGCAAACGACACACTGTAGCATTGGTGTCTGCGGCCACGCCATATCAAGTTACGCCAGCGGCACGTGAGCTTGGTATTGAACATGTTAAATGCACCCATTTAGAAGTCGTCGATGGACAGTTTACTGGGTCGGTTATAAAGCCGACTTGTTATGGTATGGGCAAAGTTGATGCGGCTGAGCAATTGGCCGAGGAATTTAATCTTAAGATCGACGAAAGCTATTTTTATTCCGATAGTGATGAAGATATTCAGTTACTAGAGTTTGTCGGCAAGCCAAGACCATTGAACCCGAATGCTCGCCTGCGGCGCATTGCTCGTGGCCGCGGCTGGCCTGTACGGGATTTTACCAGCCGTGGCAAGATCGGTATTCGTGATTACGTAAGAACATTTGCGGCGCAGACTAGCATGTTGTCCTCGCTTTTAGCTGGGATTCCAATTTATGCATTAACTGGTTCCATGAATAAGGCGCGAAATTTTTCTACTTCTCTGTTTGCTGATACGGCCTGCGCCATCGTTGGTATTGAACTGGATGTGACTGGTGAGGAAAATATTTGGGCAAATCGACCCTGTATCTTTCTTTTTAATCACCAAAGCCAAGCTGACGTTATTGTTCTCCCAGCTCTACTACGCCGTGATTTAGCGGCGGTAGGTAAAAAAGAAATCGGTGATGTGCCTATTATTGGCACGCTGATGAAGTTGGGTGGTACAGTACTCATCGACCGAGAGAATAGTCGTTCCGCGCGTGCCGCTATGGAGCCACTAATAGATGTGATACTTAAAGAAGGTCGTTCAGTTTGTATTGCACCTGAAGGTACGCGTTCAACATCAACTAATTTAGGGCGATTTAAAAAAGGTGCATTTCATCTAGCAATGCAAGCGGGGGTGCCCATTGTACCCATTGTTATTCACAACGCCATTGATGTTGCCGCGCGTGGTGAGAACATACTAAGGCCAGCCACCGTAAAAGTGGTGGTATTGCCCGCAGTGGACACCAGTCAATGGTCTTTCAGTACCATGGATGAACATGTGAGTGACGTGCGAGATTTGTTTCTTGATGAATTGGACCAAGCTCAGCATCAAAACCGCGAAGCACCTAAATTACGCGAAGTGAAATCTACGCGACGAAAATCTAAAAAGACAGCCAAGCGAAATGTTGTAAAAATTGCCAGTGGTGCGGCTAAGCGCTTGGCAAGCAAAGCAAGTTCCGTTAAGAACAAAAAGGTAAACAGTAAAGCCATAGCCGGTAAAATTATGTCCGGTAAAACCATAGCCGGTAAAGGAAAAGCTCGTAAAACCAAGGTCGGTAACGAAAAGCTCAGTAAAGCCAAAAAAGGTAATGCCAGAGCCGCTAAAGCCAGTCTCAATAGAGACAAAGTGAAATTACGCAAAGTTAAAACGATTGAGCCGAAGCGCGTAGCTAGACGTCGAGCGAAGAAAAAAGTTGTGCCTAAGGTATCGGCCAAAATGCTTAACGATAAGTTTGCTGATAAAAAAAACTAAAGAAGAACGAAGTTACCTGAACGAATGAATAATAATCCTTGGCAAGACATAGACTCA
Organism: uncultured Gammaproteobacteria bacterium; assembly: GCA_964549895.1. Taxonomy (GTDB): domain Bacteria; phylum Pseudomonadota; class Gammaproteobacteria; order Arenicellales; family Arenicellaceae; genus Arenicella. Next base: position 7,816 of record CAZJWW010000015.1, on the reverse strand, counting down.
CAAAGCGTACTGTTTATCGTCGATGCCAATAATAAAGTCGAAGAAAAGATTTTATTTGAGTGGTTAAATAAAGGCCAAGTTCAGGCTGATTTTCAAGGTTCGGTTAGTCATTGTGTGGTGCCAATTGCTCACGATCCGGAAAACATTTCTACAGAGGGTTTGCAAATGGCCTTACGAGTGCCCGATTCAACCTTGGTAGTGCCAGTAAGAGTGTTTTGGAAAACCTCGCTTGATAATAAAATGGGTCGACCAAAATGGAGTGAATTGATTGGCGGTAATCCTCGCTTGCCAAGTCAAAGCAAAGCCGAAAAAATACTGCGTGAAGACCCACAACGTGCGATTTGTATCGTCGGAAAGGCTGCCACAGCAGGTGATTTGAATACGCGCTTTGAAAGTCAGAGCCGAGTTATTGTGATTGACAAAGACTTAGCAGAATACGTGGCTGGTCAAGCGAGTTTAGCCTTGGAAGTGGCGGAGCGGCGTATGCGCGGGACTCGTTATAAGGTACCGCGACAAGTTACCAAGCTAATTCGAGCCAGTGATCGTTATCGAGATGGGCTGTTGGAAATTTCCGCAAAAAACGGCGAATCAGAAACCGAATTACGAACTCGCGCTTTGCCGTATTTTAAGGAATTGGTAGCGACCCCTCATAATTTTTGGCAAGACGCGGCAGGCGCGTTTAACCGATGGGTGATTTCCTTGGGTTATGAAAATAAACTAGTGGTTGATGTTAATCGTCTACAACATTTTCGTAGCGTAGTTCGAGAGCATCCATCGGCACTGTTGTGGACACATAAAACCCATATGGATGGTATTACCGTGCAATCCGTATTATTTGAGCATGATTTTCCTACGCCCCACACTATGGGTGGCATCAATATGGCCTTTGCTGGAGTTGGATATTTAGCACGTCGCTCGGGCGCTATATTCATTCGCCGATCATTTCAAGACAACCCTTTGTATAAATTGGTGTTGCGACAATATCTAGCATATTTATTGGAAAAACGTTTTCCATTGACCTGGTCTTTTGAAGGCACGCGCTCGCGAGTCGGTAAGTTAATGCCACCTCGCTACGGCATGCTTAAATATGTGATGGATGCCATGGCTGAATCCACCGCAGAAGATCTGCATATTATTCCCGTTGCGATTAACTATGATATGAATAACGATGTTAAAGATTATGCGACTGAACAAAGTGGAGCGATTAAACGACCCGAGTCTTTAAGTTGGTTTATCTCTTACTTGAGGCGCTTACGACGTCCATTAGGCCGCATATACGTTGATTTTGGTGATCCCGTAGTAGTGAATAAAAAAACTTTTCAAGGTGATTCATTGGCATTGCAAAAGATTGCCTTTAAGGTGGGTGTTGAAGCAAATCGAGTTACGCCAATTACCTTAACGTCCCTAATGTCTTTGTCATTGCTCGGTGCCGCTCCTCGCGCCCAGACTATCGAAGAGTTAACAAAGAATATGCAAGCTTTGCGTGCTTGGTCTGAACATAAAGATATTCGTTTTACCAGTGATTTTAATGATCGAAACCAGGCGCATATGCTTGTTCTGATTAATGCCATGATAAGTTCCGGTCTAATTAATCGATATGATGAAGGGCCAGAGACCGTCTATGCTGTCGCAGACGATCAACACACCATGGCCAGCTATTATCGCAATACGATTGTGCATCACTTTGTAACCAAAGCAATTACTGAATTGAGTTTAGCCAAGGCTGCAAATGATAGTGAAAATGCGGCGCAGGCGTTTTGGCTGGAGGCAGATCACCTCAAGGACATGTTTAAATTTGAATTTTTCTATGCCCCCACTGAAGAATTTCGTGCCGACGTTAAACAAGAGTTGGTTCTCATAGATTCAGATTGGGAAATAAAATTGAACGATGCCGACGATGGCGCTAAAAATGCTTCAATATTGCTAAGTTCAATGCAGCCATTAGTTGCACATGCTTGTTTAAAACCCTACGTTGAAGCCTATCGAATAGTCGCCGATGTATTCGCGAGCCTCGCGCCCAATCAAACTCTGGATAATAAAGACCTGGAAAACAAAGCGTTTAAGTATGGTAGACAAGCCTATCTACAACGGCGAATTAGTAGTAAGGCTTCCTTGGGTAAGATATTATTTAAAAACGGATATTCACTGCTCGATAGTTATGGAGTAGTTGCTGCTGATTCCGAAAACGTGCAAGAACGGCGCAAAGCGATTAGCAAAGAACTGCGAGCATTAGCGCATCGAATAGAGCATATAAGAAACTTAGCAATGCCGAGCGGTTTGGATTGATGACTTTCCCGATATTAAAGGAAGTTATACTAATCTCCATATAAAACTAATTTAAAGAAACGATGCTATGTTTAAAACGCCTGCACCAATCTTATTATTTCTTCTTGCTATAAACTAAATTCGCCGCAAGCTGCGCTTTACCAGTCTCTAGCGTCAGCCCTTGAGTGATTAAACAGGCTTCCATAGCACCCAGCAGTGCACGCACATTGCTGGGATTAGAACTAAATCCCATAAGTCCGATTCGCCAAACCGCTCCCGCCAGTTGACCTAAGCCAGCACCGATTTCAATATTGTAGTCGTTGAGTAATTGCGAGCGTAATACCGCTTCATCGATACCGTTGGGGATGGATACGGCGTTAAGCTGCGGTAATCGCGCTGATTCACTGACGATAAAGTTAATGCCTAAGCTTTCCAGACCAGCCTTTAAGGCATTGTGATTAAGTTGGTGTCTTGACCAACTGTTTTCGAGACCTTCTTCTTGCAAAATAATGAGTGCTTCGTGCAAAGCATAGAGGCTATTTACTGGTGCTGTATGATGGTAACTACGCTTAGTACCCTTGCCCCAATACCCTAATACTAGATTCATATCTAAGAACCAGCTTTGCACCGGAGTGTTTCTATTCTTTAATACGGATACAGCGCGTTCACTAAATGTTGTTGGCGATAAACCAGGCACGCAGGATAAGCACTTTTGTGTGCCACTGTACACGGCATCGGCGCCCCAAGCATCTACATCCACTTCTATTCCTGCTAATCCAGTGACGGTGTCAACAATGCTCAACATATTGTGCTTGGTTGCCAGTGCGCAGATAGCGGCTGCGTTACTTTGCACGCCTGTCGAGGTTTCGGCATGCACAAAGGCAATAGCTTTTGCTTTTGGATTGTCATCTATAGCAGTTTGAAGTTTATCGAGATCGATAGCATGCCCCCATGGGTCTTCCACCATAACCGCTGTGCCACCAATACGCGTTACGTTTTCTCGCATGCGCATTCCAAAAACCCCGTTTTGGCAAATGATCACGGTATCACCGGCTTCAATTAAATTGACAAAACAGGCTTCCATTCCAGCTGATCCTGGCGCAGAAATAGGTAACGTTAATTCATTTTTTGTTTTAAACGCGTACTGTAAAAGCGCTTTAGTTTCATCCATTAAACGAATGAATTCAGGGTCAAGGTGGCCGATAGTCGGGCGCGCAAGTGCTGACGTAATACGAGGGTTAACGTCGGAAGGGCCAGGCCCTAGAAGAGTGCGGTGTGGTGGATAAAAACTCATTGTGAAACCTTAAAATTAGAGAAGCAAAAGAATAACTTAATCCCTGCAATTAATCACTACTCTCTTAACTAAGGCGCATTTTTAATTGCGCTAAGGAGTTACGACGACTGTTAGTCAACTTATCACCAATAACCAAGATTGCTGGTACCAAAAATAAGGTCACAAAAAACGCGACGACTAAGCCAAATGCCAGTGCCACTATCACCGGTTTCAACCAGGCAGCCTGACTGGACTGCTCTAGCATCAATGGCACAAGGCCAATAAAAGTAGTTACGGATGTAATCAAGATTGCTCGAAAACGGGATCGGCCAGCTTCTAAAATAGCATCTCTTACCGAAGTGCCTTGAGTACGAATATTGTTATAGGCATCGATCAAAACTAAGTTGTCGTTGATTACGACCCCCGATGCGGCAATGGCTCCAAAATAACTGTAAATCGAAACGGGCATGCCGAATAAAAAGTGACCAATAGCAGCGCCGACAATCGCAAACGGAATGGCCACCAGAATCACTGCTGGCTGTGAGTAGCTTTTAAAGGCCACGGCGATAAGACAATACATGGCAAAAAGGGCCATACCCGCTAACACTAAAATTTCGGCGAAAAATTTAGCTTCTTCAACCTGACCACCCACCGCAGCTCGAGTTAAACCAGGGTACTTCGCTTCCCATGCGGGGAAAAAGTTATCATCTAACTCGGTCATAATTTCTTTTATGACTGGTTCTTTAAGATAACCCACCACTCGTGCGGCCCGTAAGCCGTCCCAATGATCAATCTGTTTCAACCCTGGTCCAAACGAAATATCAACCACTGAGGTCAACGGCACTTCACGTCCGTCGTTCATACGAATACGAAAATGTTTTAGGCTCTCTAGGGATTCTCGGCTTTCATATGGATAGCGCAACATAACTTTTACATCTTCGGGTGCTCTTGGCAAACGCTGCACTTCAAGACCATAGTATGCTTGTCGAATTTGTCGCATCACTTGCTCTAGGGTCAAACCTAATTGTTCAGCGCCTGGTTTCAAGTCAAAACGAATTTCTTCACTGGCACTATCTAAGTTATGAGACACATCATAAAGCGAGGAAAAATTTCTTAATCTTTCGGTTAATTCATCTACCGCTAATTGCAAGGTTTCTAACTCTGGGTGTCTTACTGATATATCCAAGCCTGCATTATTATTATTGAATGAATAACCAACCTTAATTTCTTTCGCTTCCGCAACTGGACCTATAAATTCTCGTAATCTAAGGGCAGCGTCCTTTGCGGAAAGCGCGCGTTCTTCAGAGGGTGCTAATTTAACGATGGCGATAACACTATCTCGTCGAGAGCGTGTGTACCAATTTTCCACAACTTTGGTTTTACCTTCTTGCGCATCTTGCTCAACTTCTGCTACCAATTCTTTTTGGGCATTTTGTAGTTGCGCTAAAATTTGCAGTGCTCGGTCATAGGTTGTACCGTCTCTCAAATCAATATTAATGTGTATTTGTTCAGCTTCGATCTCTGGTTCGAAGGCTGATTTGATATGTCCGCCACCCATAAGGCCGACTATTACAACCAAAAACAAGGCGATAAATATACTGGTGGTAACACCGGGTCGTGTTATCGCTTTCTCTAATAAGGGTTTATATCGATTATTGCCAAAATGGACGATGCTATCGGCAAACTGATTCTGAATCCGTGCAAACTTTCCCGTAGATGTTGTTGGCTTAAGTTTGGAAAGATGGGCTGGCAAAATCAAAAAAGCCTCTATCAAGGAAAAAGCCAATGCCAGGATCACTACCCAAGAAATTTGTCGCGTAAACTCCTGTGTCGTACCGCTCAAAAATAACCACGGCAGAAATGCAATTATAGTTGTCAACACACCAAAAATAACTGGCTTCGATACTTTATACGTTCCATCAATAGCGCCGTTTAAACTGCTTTTACCTGATTGTTGCTCAGTATGAACCCGTTCCCCAACGATAATTGCATCATCCACCACAATTCCTAGAACCAGTAAAAACGCAAAGGTGGACAACATGTTCAAAGAAACGCCTAGCGTTGGCAAGAATACAAAAGTGCCAGCAAACGCCGTAGCAATACCTACTGCCACCCAAATCGCTACTTTCGGCCGAAGGGTCATTAATAAGATTAAAAATACCAGTATTAGACCAGAGAATGCGGCAGAGCCAATGGTTGACATGCGGCTAGTGAAGTCAATGGCTTGGTCCTGCCACAAAGTCAATGAAACACCTGGCGGTAAATTTTTTCGTCTTTCTTTTAGCCACTCTTTAACCGACGTGGACATGGTGACAACATCCATATTTTCGGTGCTCATAACTTGCACCAGCACAGCTGGTTCACCGTTAAGTGTGGCGAGTATTTCGTCTTCCTCGAAACCATCTGTCACGCTGGCTAAATCACCGACGGTAATACTGCCTCCTTGTGGTAATTGACGAACCACTATACTTTCAAAATCAATTTGCGAGTCTGCCAAGTTGCGGGCTCTCAAAGTATATTCACCACCGTCGGTTTTTACGTTGCCTGCCGATAGATTGATTGACGTGCCACGAATGGCTTGTGCTATCTCATCGAAACTAATCCGGTAGCGGCGCAATGCCGATTCACTGACTTCGATCGACACCTCTTCGGGGCGAACTCCAAAAGTATTCACAATGGCAATGCCATTTAGGCTAGCCACTTCTTTACGGTAGGTTTCCGCCAGTCTTTTAAGCTTTCGCTCTCCGACATTACCATGTACCGCTATTCTGATAGTTTCACCACGGGTCGACCATTGTTCAATGCGCGGCTGCTCAAGATCCGGTGGAAAACTTGAAATTGATTGAACTCGTCTGCTTACCTCATCCATGATAAGAGAAAAATCGGTATCAGTATCTGCAAGGATTAGTACTCTGCCGACACCCTCATTGGATTCAGAGCGTATCCAATTTAAATTCTCTAAATCTTTCAGTGATTCTTCAATTCTAGATACAACTAATTCTTCCACGTCTTGCGGGTTTGCGCCCGGCCACGTTGCGATGACTTGCATCCCAGGAAAAGGAATAGTGGGGAATAACTCTCGTTCCATCTTAAAATAACCGATAACACCCGCGATGATGATACCGAGCATTAAGAGATTTGCTGCTACATGGTTGTCTGCCCACCAAGCGATTAGTCGTTTCATTTTTTTATCGTCACCGCTTCACCTTTTCGCAACCACAATCATCCTTTGCTAGCCGCCACATCATCATCCTCTAACTCACTCTCTGATTGGTTTTCTTGCAGAGAATCACGAGTATTTATCTTTACCGGCATACCATCATAGGCGCCAGGCACGGCCGATGTGACAATTTGATCACCCAACTTTAGAGTGCTGTTTTTGTCGTCCGCAACGATTACGACATCCGTTGACGTGAAGACCACATTGACCTGATGCAAGCGTATCTTTTGATTGGATACCACGTAAACTTGGTTACCATTTCGTAGTGCATTTCGCGGCATTTCGATACCGCTCATTGTTTGTGGCGATTGTAATTCAACATCTACAAAGAGCCCAGGCACTAACGGTGTCGATTTTTGACTACTTTGTACAAAGGGTTGATCAACGATGACGGTCGCAAATAGTAAGCGAGTTTCATTATCGATACTGGCATCAACGTTTTTTAGATACCCTTGCCATTGATGACGTTGAATACCAAAGTTAGCAGAAACAGTGGCGGTCAGTGGGGTCTGGTTATCGGCCGAGAAGGTATAACCCAAACTAATTCCCAATTCACCGAGTTGAATATCGGTCATGGGAATGCGAATCTCCATAGCATTTGTTGCAAACACTCGGCCCACGCTGTTGCCACGAGACATAAACTGTCCTAGTTCCGCGGTCTTTGTCATTATGCGGCCAGCGAAGGGTGCACTAATCTTGGTTCGGTCATAGTTCAATTTTGCCGCCGCTAATTCTGCTTTTGCAGCTTCTAACATGGCACTTGCTCTATCGACTTGTGGCTTATTTAGCCGCAATGGGCTGGCTTCTTCGATTGGTTTATTTTGCAAGTCGCGCCATTCGCGGGCATTGGTTGCGGCCGATGCCAATTCCATATCGAGATCGACCTGCGCCGATGCGACTGATGCTTCGGCCAACTTCAATGCGACTAAAAAATCTGAATCGTCTATTTTTAGTAGTACTTCATTCTCTTTGAATTGACCACCTTCTATAAAGTTATCAGAAACAGAAACCACTTTGCCGGTTACCTGTGTTACTAATTCGATATCAGTTTTGGCTCT